>JAJZTU010000023.1 GCA_021848765.1 Bacillota bacterium | reverse complement strand
GATAAAAATGGTCACATAAGCTATAAAGGTAATCACCAGATTGACGGTAAGCGTTGCTTCTATACCCCGGTAATTTAACACTGTCAAAATTGCCAGTGACAGGAGAATCCATGGCAGGGCGGTAATAGCCGGGTTTAAGGTCTTCATCAGTTCACCTATTACTAACGCATCTGCAGCTTCCAACATGGTGTATTCGAAAATGAGCATTAGGCCCACATTAAAAGCAGCCAGCGGACCTAAAATATATTTAGCCTGAGCATATTGGCCACCGGCTTCCGGCATAACACAACCTATTTCCGAGTTGCACATAACCAATATTACATAGAGCAGGCCAATGGCCCAGCAGGCGATAAGAGAACCCATGGAACCTCCTTTGGCAATACTGAAGTTCCACCCCATAAATTCGCCTACAAGCACGATGCCTACTCCCAGGGCCCAGATATGCCCCGGTCCCAATACTTTACGTAATTGGCCGTGTTTTTGCTGTTCCGGTTGCTGAACGGCTTCACTGATAACTGTACTCACTTTTTCGCCCTCCTTTCATCCGCCCGTAAGGTCTAAGTTTCGTCCCGGTCGATTGTTGCCAAAATTACAGATTCGTCGTAGGCTTTTTCGGTTTTGATAAAGTCATACAGCACCCAGCCAAACAGGAGGAAAGCCAGAACCCATGCACCCCAGTTCATAAGCTCGTAAACATTCATTGGTCTTCCTCCTTTTTACCATAGACTGTGTTAATTACTTCACGTAATTCTTTATCGGAGTTATATACCAAGTACACGATGTAACTAACACCGGATACTATCACTAACCCCAAAAGCAGCGGATTCAGGGTGTAATCCATCCCGCTCGCTTCCCCCGAGCCTACGAGGACAGTTCCACGCAAGAGGATGGGTAACAAAAGACTAAGATAGCAGAGTAACAAGATAAACAAGATATCAAAAAGCTTCATGAAATCAAAGTTTTTACCGAATACCTTAAATCCCACCTGGTGCATAATGTCCGTTAAATATAACTGAGTCTTGTTTCGTGTCAGATGGTCATTGCAGGCAAGCAGCGCAGCGGTAGAAAATACGCCCAGAACTACTCCGATTACCAAAGCAATAGTCTTGCTGTAATCCGGGACAACTTGGATAACTGTCAGATACACAAACGCTAATACAAGCCACAATACCACAATCCATGCCTTTAACGCTAAGGTATCTTGCCTGTGCATTTTTACCATCTTTTTGTGATGAGGGTGATGTGTTTCGTTATGGACCTCTGAAGTTTCAGAAAGCTCTAAAGCCACCTATATTCGCCTCCTTAAGAACAAAACAAACCAACATTGAACCCAGCACGGAAAATACCTGGGTTATCACAATTGGCAAGTCCGGTTGTTGGCATCACCCTCCAACCGGACTTGCCTGTTAATATTTCTACTTCCGCCAGTAGTTCAGACCCAGCTCAGTCAACGTGCTTACCGCTTCCTCATAGACATCCAGATATTCCTGACTGGGGGTAAGCTTTACAACATCATAACATTCAGCAAATGATTTGCCTTTGGGAGCTGTCTTGTAGTTCTTCTCGTACAAGCCCACCAACTGGTCTAAAATCCGGTTCACCTGGTCCAACTCCATGCCTGCTGCGGCTCTGGCCGCCTCGGCCATCATCCGTGCTTCCATGGCAGTTGTAAAGTTAGTGGCCACCCCTTTGGACGATGCCACTCCCGAAAGAATCTCCCGCCCGCTGGCCGTATCGGTTATGGCCTGGGCGGCTGTTTCCAGGAGGCACATGGTGGTACAAGGACCGGCCATAGTGTAATACTGGTTACCCAGCAATAGGTGAGTATTGGCTTCAATGGCCCGGGCACAGTGTCCGGCTACAGCCAAGGCCTCCCTGGCTGTGGTAATCCCCCACCGTACGTGAATCGGCCCATCGAGATGCCAGGATGCCTGGGTCATTACAAAGGCATTCAGATGTGTTGCCACATCCACTATGGTGGTTTCCTCCAGGCCGCCTGCATATCCACCATAGATCGGCATCTGTTCACACATGATGACATTCCCGTTCAGGACATAATGAGCAGTGAAGCATAGTGCACCTACATCTATCTTCAGCTCATTGAGCTGGGATACCTCATGGCTGTCAGATTGCCGCATACCACCGGGGAAATCGGCTGCGATTACCCCGGCAGCTGAAAGAGAGGTTTCATTCCCCTATAAAGCCATCCCCGGCCTGCCGGCCCGGGCCTGAGCCATACGTACCAGCATGGCTTCCGACTTCACCGCTGCTATCTCCCAGGGACTGTTGGGCACCGGGTCATTTCCGTTGATGGTCTGCAGCACCCCATCCACTATGGTGTCAACAAGCGGCTCCTGAGCATAGGCTTGGTGAAGCGCCAGGAAAAGGTCTTCGGAAACCGGCGCCCCTGTGGGGCCACCCTGAATCAACGGAGGCCGGGAGTCGGCATAGCTGCGGCCTTTAAGTTCCACAGCATCTCTCCCCTCACCCAGAATTACACTTTTGGGTGCAGCTTGAATGGAGGTCAGCACTTCCTCTTCTGTAAACTTGATTACCCGGCCGGTATCCATACTGTAGACACCGCATTCCACCAACATCTCCAGACCGGCCCGAAAGAGGTTATTAATCAGTTCCGGATCTGTGGGTACGATCACCCGCTTATCCATCTTGATCCCATATTTCTCCTTCAACCTACTGGCTGTCTGGGGAATGATTTTATTGTCCCAGTCCCTTTCATCCACTTTCGGACCGGTTTTAGCCCGGTTATAGACTTCGAACACGGTAATTTTTTTATCCAAAGCCACCAGGACAAACCCCCTTTCCAATCGCGTATAGTCCTATGTAACTCCTAAATCCATTTAGCCCTTTAAGCCTACCAATTCCTTGGCTTTCATAATAGCTTCGGCGGCATTTTCCCCATAGCCGTCAGCACCGATACTGTCTACCCACTCCTGAGACACAGGAGCGCCACCGAACATACACTTGAATTGGCCACGAATGCCTTCCTCTTCCAGGGCTTTGACAATTTCCCTCTGAGCCGGCATAGTGGTGGTCATTAAAGCAGAACCGCCAATAATGTTTACCTGGTATTCCTTAGCCTTGGCAATTACTACATCCACCGGTACATCCCGCCCCAGGTCAATAACTTCAAAACCACTGGCTTGTAACATGGTTTTCACAATGTTCTTACCTACATCATGGATATCCCCCTGGACAGTGTGGACAATCACCTTGCCCAGCTTAGTTTTGTTCCGGCTTTCTTCACTCATGTCAGCTGTTAAAACTGACACAGCGGTCTCAAAAGCCTCCGCTGCCAGGAGGATTTGGGGGACAAACATCTCCCCTTCATCAAAGAGATCGCTGATGGTGGTCATTCCCAAGCTCAAGCCCTGCTGAATGGCTTCCATAGGTTCGATACCGGCAGCCAGGGCTTCCCGGGCCGCCTCCTCGGCCAGGCTGCTGTCCAGCTCTTCCACCGCCCGTTTAAGATTTGCCAGGATTTCCGCTTTGTTCATTGCCTGTTTTCACCTCCTTGACCACTTCTCATGCAAATACTATGCCATGTTTTAACCACTGACACAGAAAGCCTTTAGTACGTAGGGATGAAAGACTTCCGCTCCCAAATTCAGCAGGTTATATTTTTGATTCCGATTCGGATTATTATCAATAGAAATTCGAAAACTCTTGTTTTGAAAGATTATTCCATATTTACAAACCCTTGTTTCAAAGATTATTCCAAATGTAATCAATGATTAAAAAATAAATCAAGCCTTTATTCCGGCCATTTCCCATTCGCTCCTCCCCGCTACCGTTAAGCAATTATTTTCGTCAACTTAACAAAACAAGCTGGGCATCACCAACCCCCCTCACTATAATTCTTGCCAACAGGATGTCTACTATATCTGATAGTGGCTGGGTTGGATTCGACGGGGAATGGGCACATTCAAAGATGAGCATATGCTTGTGTTCTATGGAGGTGAGTCATATGGTTCAACCCAGGAGTTAGCTTTGGAGACCGGTCAGGTTTCTATTTGGGATCAGTTTGCTGAGTAATCCCATAACAACAAGGTTGGAACTTTGTTCCGGGATTCCTCCGTAAATTAATCACTACCATTGATTGATGCCGGGGTTAGCTATTTGGATCTGCGGAGATCGGGAGAACGATCAACAGGGAAGTAGATGACCAAATAGGATTACCCCGCTTGTCTCCCTATTATCTAAATATTTAGGGGTGATTTAATATGGCTGCGGTTGAATTAAGTAAAGCAAAAGTGTTCGAAGAGCCAACAACCGAAAAACATGAATTACACAGAAGTATAAATTGGACCGGCGCTTTTTGGGTTGCCAGCGGTGTACCCGCCCTGGTACTTTTTTCTATTGGGGGCATTGCGGCAACGATTGGTGCTCCATCATGGTTAGTTTGGACGCTATCGGTTATCATGGGTTTTTTACAGTCGTTTACCTACGCCGAAATTGCCGGTTTATTCCCTAATAAATCCGGCGGTGCCTCAGTGTACGGGGCAATCGCTTGGGTCCGCTATAATAAATTTGTTGCCCCACTTTCTACATGGTGCAACTGGTATGCCTGGTCACCCGTACTATCTATCGGGACAGGTATTGCGGCGGGCTACATTCTCAAAGCCCTCTTTCCGGCCAAATCCATCATCAATTCCTGGCAGATTACCCTTCTCGACCTCAACTGGTTAAAAGAAGGTCTCAGCCTGCGCATAAATGCGACTTTCATAATTGCTGCCATCTTGCTCCTGTGTATTTTTTCAGCTCAGCACTACGGTATTTTAAGAGCGGCGCGGATACAAATGATTATGGCCGTTGCTTCACTGTTACCGTTAATCTTAATCGGGGTTGTCCCGCTGTTTACCGGTGACGTGCTGAAGAGTAATTTCTTACCGTTTGCGCCTATTAGTGGAGCATGGAATTTGGAAGGATGGACGCTATTCTTTGGGGGCATGTTCATCGCAGCCTGGTCAACTTACGGTTTTGAAACTGCGGTCTGTTACACCAGAGAGTTCAAAAACCCTGAAACCGACACCTATAAAGCAATACTGTATTCCGGGTTGCTCTGCATGTTTGTCTTCATTATCGTCCCATTATCTTTCCAGGGAGTGCTCGGGGTTAAGGGCATGGTAGAACAGGGCATTGTCGACGGTTCCGGTGTTGCCCAAGCTATGGCCGGCATGGTAGGTAGTGGGGCTTTCATTTCAGGCTTAATGGTCATCATGTTAATTTTGGCTCTGTTGTTGGCAATTATGACTTCAATGGCCGGGTCAGCACGTACCCTTTACCAGGCGTCAGTTGACGGCTGGCTTCCGAAATACCTGTCTAAAGTAAACAAGCACGGTGCACCGACCAACGCTATGTGGACCGACCTTACTTTTAACCTTATCTTATTATTGATGTCTGACTATCTCTTTGTCCTGGCGATATCAAACTGTGGTTACATTATCTTTAACTTCCTGAACCTGAATTCAGGTTGGATCCACCGTATAGACAACGCTCACGTCAAGCGTCCATGGTCTGCGCCTACCTGGTTGATCGGGGTTAATACCGTCTTAGCCTTTCTTAATCTGGTATTTATGGGTGTGGGTGCAAATGTCTGGGGCAAAGGTACTCTGTTATCAGGCCTCGTTTTCGCAGCGCTGATTATACCGGTATTCATGTATCGCCATTTTGTCACTGACGGCGGCCGGTATCCGGACGCAATGCTGGAGGACCTGCAAATGGAGAAGGGCCAACCCATGGAAAAACGCGCAGGTATGCTCCCACACCTGACCTTGGTCGCCGGTATCATTGTCCTGGTTGTAAGTAACCTGTTAGTCTCCTAGTTTCCAGCCCATGTACTGTTGCTTAGCTCAATTAGTCAAAAAAACAAGCTCTCAGGGGGAAAACACTCCCTGGGAGCTTGCTTATGTATCAAGCCAGAAACAGCTGCAGATCATAATTGTCTATCCTTTGCCAGTTTATTTGGTGAAATATATAGTATAAATTAATGTGATTTGATTTATTACTAATCACACGGGGACAAAAATAACCAGGGCTTAGATAGGTTCCCGGCTGATTTACCCCTTAATCATTCTCTTCAAATTTAATGGTAACATCCTTGGGAACTGCTGCACCTATTTCCGCCTGAATTGCCTTCATTATAGCAACAGGCACAGGACAATCCGTATGTTTTAACTTCCTGTGTGCTGCCTGATAAATAGTGGAATCACAAAATTTATTGAACACCCCCTTCTTCCATTCGATAATTCCCAGCTCCTCATTGAGTGAACGGGCCATTGTACAGGCAGTGACTATCTGTACTTCCACCCGCCTGCCGTCAAGGGCTTGTACCTTCACTACACTGGTAAATCCACAGGCGCCGGCAAAAACCCTGACTTTAGTCATCTAAATCCTCTCCTTTAACTATGTAAACGGTCTGAATAATTTTTTGCGCTTGCTGCAATGCGTCAAAGGCATTTTCCGCATAACTGTCTGCATTATAGCGGCGGGCATATTCTTCATTTACCGGCGCACCGCCAATCATAATCTTGGCCTTAGGATAATGTTTCTTGATCATGCGGATAGCTTTGCGGATTCCGACCATGGTAGTAGTCATCATCGCTGAAATACAAATCAAATCAGCATTAAGCCGCAGGTATTCACTCAGGAACTTCTCCAAGGGAACATCCCGACCCAAATCATAAACCTCAAAACCGGCCACCTCAAGCATTGTCTTCACAATGTTTTTACCGATATCATGGATATCCCCTTCCACGACACCGATTATTATACGTCCTTTCTGTCCTCCCTGGGGGGCTTGCATATGCGGTCTCAATATTTCCAGCCCTGCATACAGCGTTTCAGAACACATTAGCATCTCAGGCACAAAATATTCCTGCAGCTCATACAGTCTGCCCACTTCTTCCATTCCTGCCCCCAGTCCCTGAAAAACCGCACGGTTTATATCCATCCCCTGCTCCAGCACTTCCTTGGCAGCTTCCACCGCCGCATCTTCGTCATAATTTACAACCGCTTGCCAAAGCTTACGGAGAATTGCCTCTTCCTGCTGCGCTGTTGACACACCAATCAACCTCCTTCGGATTTTCCACCAGGCTGATTATTTACTTAACAGGTTCCGGTTGCGCTTAAAAAACTCAAGGTAATTAAGAATATATTTTAACTCATCCGGTTCCAGGTCCCTTACCGCCCGCAGTACTGCTTGTACCCGGGCTTCTCCCAGCAAAGCCAGTAGTTCAGGGCTTAGGCTGGCCAGTAATTCCCGGCTGTCCTCCTGATTCAGCAAAAAATTATAGGACGTAGTGCCTAAGGCCTGGGCAATTTTTTCTAAAGTGTCCATTGACGGCATAGTTTGGTCATTTTCAATTTGACTGATTAATCCTGACGAAACATCTGCCTTGGCAGCCAGGGCAGCCTGGGTGAGTGATTGATTTTCCCGGTACCTGCGTACCCGTTCACCTATACTGCTGGAATGTTTACTCCGTTCCATAAAGTAGCGGATTGTAACATTAAGGGATTCCGAAAGTTTTTCTATCTGGTCCAGGCTGGGCTGTTCAGCGCCGTCCTCAAAAGCTTTTATAGTCTCAGCAGGAATACCGCTGATCTCAGCAAGGTCCTCCAAACTTAAATCTCTACCTTTTCGCATAAACTGTAGCTTTTCACCGGTTATGCCATCATCAGAATCAGCCATCAGGAAACTAAGTGAAATATTCAACACTGAGCCGATTTTTTGCAACAACGACACCGAAGGTTTTTTAATATCCCGTTCTACTCCGCTTAAAAACGAGGGACTCACTTCAATCCTCTCAGCCAGTGCACTTAAAGTCAGACCACGTTCCTGGCGGAATTCCCGGATTCTAGAACCCAGGGACATCTTCGTCCCCCCCTTACAAGCTAATATCGTTACTATCTTCTAAAAAGAGCTTTTATTAACAGAATTTTATCACAAATCCCTTATGAAGTCACTAAGCTTATCCCGGGTAATCTTATTTCCGGCAGGCTGGAATAGCGGCCCGGATTGTTGTGTGTGGACCGTTATTAATAATGTTATTATAAAGATGAAGGAAAAATCATCATAACTGTCGAATACCTGGAATATCCTGAAATAATGAACATTGATAAGCTAAGGAGATTTTGCATTATGGGCGTTTTTTTGAAAACACTTTTTTATTTTATTGAGAGTTCACTTTTAGCCACAGCCGGCCCAGGTTTATTAGGTGTTAAACTGAAAGGGAAGAGTGTCTTGCTAATTGGATTTCTGCATAGTTTATCCGTGTGGGGACTAAGAACATTGTACCAGGCGCTAAAAATACCATTTGGCAGCCACACGCTTGTCCTTGCGTTTCTAATGTGTTTGCTTTTGTGGCAGATAGCGAGGCTCCCTTTTTTCGAAGCCCTGGGTGGGACCGCAATTAGCTTTACGCTCCTGTTGGTTAGCGAACCGCTGGTACTTATTCCACTTGTCAGGTATTTAAATTTAACCTTTGAACTGGTGCAGAATAACCCATTATTATTTTTTCCCATTGCGTTGGCAGGTGATAGTTTATTGCTTTTGGCGGTTATTATCGGCTACTTTCGAAAAAATAAGGCTGACTGAACAAGCAGGTGTTAGATTATGATACTGATAAAAACACTCATCCGTTCCAAATTAATAATAGTGTTAATTTTATTGCAGGGATTCGCCTCGGCATATCTCTTAAGCGAACAATTGGCTCCACAGGGATATTTTAACCCTGAATATAAACTAAGTAAGTGGTTATTAGGGCTAATCGGTTTATTATCAATTTTAGCTATATCACAAATTAAGAATTTAATTAAGATTGCCGAGGTTGAAGCCGAGGCACAATTAACTACCATTCATTTAAGAGAGAGTCAGGAAATGTTGGATACCCTGCGTGCTCAGCGTCATGATTTTCTTAATCACCTACAGGCTATAACAGGTCTTATCCAACTTGGAAAGCCGGAAAAAGCTTCCGATTATGCAAATGAAGTAATTATGGAATTAAGTGATGAAAAGGGCACGGAGTATACCGGGGAGCCCGAAATAAATGCATTGCTGCTTAAAATGATTGCTATGGCCGAAGAAAAAGGAATTAAAATAGATTTTACTATTACTAAAGAGCTTGATTTAGGAATACCTGTGCCCCCTACTAAAATGGCTAGAATTGTGGGAAATTTACTCCGGAATTCTATTGAAGCTGTGGAAAACTTATCTCCAGATCAACGCTGGGTTAAGTTCGCTGTAGAACGTCAACCAAACTCTTGGATATTGAGAGTAAATAATCCCGGCCCGGGAATATCTAAGGAAGATTGTGAAAGGGTCTTTGAAACCGGCTTTTCTACAAAGGCCAAAAACGGCAGGGGCTTGGGATTAAGTATTGTAAGAAAAATTACCCAGGAATACAGGGGTAACATTCAGTTGGTAAGCAGTCCCGAGTCAGGAACTGTCTTTACTGTTTACCTCCCGGTAAAATCTGAGGATTCCAGAGAGTAAGATTGCTTTTCATCCGGTTCTGTGAACAACAAAATATCCACGACCAATGCCATGGTTTGTTGTATATTCAATTCTTAATAGTAATACTTTAATTGGAAAAAAGGTAAATAAAAAAGTTAGTCGAAATTAACTAATCAAACCTCAAAAAATATCAAAGGGTGTTGATGGTGGAAAAATTTATTTCCCAGCAGTCCCACCGGTTAGCCAGGGAAGCAGGATTAAACCCTAATCAGGAACAAGTTATCAAGTACTCTATATCAATATTATCTACGACTTTTTTTGGATATATTGCTATAGGTGTAATAGGGGCGCTAAACGGCTTTTTTGTCCCGTCTTTAGTGGCGGTTTTCAGCACTTCCTTTTTGCGCATGTTTTCAGGTGGCGCGCACGCCTCAACCCCGCTACGATGCGTAATGATTGGTGCGGGAATCTTTCCTGCCTTGGGATGGGTGTCCAGCTTAATTCCTTCAAGCTGGATTCCGGTTTTATTAGGACTAACCGTTCTGGCAGGCAGCGTACTATTGGGGCTGTTTGCACCGGCGGACACTACCGCAAAACCCATTGAAAGCAAACTTCAACGCAAGCGGCTTAAGATCATCTCTTTTAGCCTGTTGTACTTGTGGGGCTTCTTGATCTGGTTGCTTACTTCGTGGGAAGGAAGCAGAGTGGATTTGATTAATTCCAGCATACTGGGAGTAATTTGGCAAGTATTTAGCATCACCCCATTAGGTTACAAGACATTAGGACTACTTGAAATGTGCATTGATATTATTAGCCGGATAGGAAAGTCAAATAAATTAAGGGAATAATTTCTTTAGAACAAACACATACAAAAAGGATACCCTTTCTACCCTGATGTTAGAAAAAGTTTGAATTTAAGCAAGGGGGAAAAATCATGTCAAAGAAAATTTTTATCTTGATCGCTTCTATGTTAATGTTATTAGCTTATGTTAATGTAGCCTCTGCCTCAGGTTGGAGTGGGTACCAGCCGGAACTCCCGGATTCGTTAAAGTAAAGTTTTTCGGTCGAGGCCGACATAATCAAGCCCCAACATATTCAAACATCACTTCGGATAGAGTGCTTTAAGTTTTAAGGGTAAGTAAAGGGTATCCATTTATTATGTAAAATCTCGCTGCTCTGTCTGTGGATATTTTGAGGACGCTGATAACCCCTCTAAGGCTTGAGCTTCTCCAGGGCCGCTTCCAGCTTTTCCTTGTTCATGGCCCCGGCATACCTGTACGTGATCACCCCGGCAGCGTCAATAAATATGCTGGTGGGAATGGCTCGCACCTGATATTGCTCCGCTACGGCGTTATCCTCATCCAGCAGCACCGGGAAGGTATAGCCGCCGGCGGACAGAAATTCCCGTACCCCCTGTACCGACTTTTCCGTCCCGGTCAGGTTAACCGCCAGAAATCGTACCTGCTGTCCTTTTTCGGTATAGACCTGCTGGATGTCCGGCATTTCCTCCCGGCAAGGCGGGCACCAGGTGGCCCAGAAGTTGAGGTAGACCGGTTCTCCTCGCAGGTCTGACAGGCTCACAGTTTTACCTCCCAAGTCGGTGAGGGTGAAATCGGGGGCGGGGTAGCCCACCTGTGGCCTAGCCGCCTCTAGCCTGTCCGCTGCCGGCTTAACTTCTTCCCGGGTCTCTGGAACCGCCTCCCCCTGGTTGCCTCGTGACTGCAAGCCCCAAAAAATTCCCAGGGTAAACACGGTTGCCACGGCTAGAATGAAATAAATGACTTTCTTATTCACTGTAGGTTCCCTCCTCCGCTTAAATATTGAAATATAGTAGCCCGGACAACCGGCTGAAGTAGTTGGTGAATACCATCACCCCCACCACGATCATCAGCATCCCACCTACCACTGAAACTAGCGGTAGCAAGTGCGAGTAGCGGCGCAGCCCCTTGATCAACGGTTCCACCGCCAGGGCCGCTGCCAGGAACGGCACCGCCAGCCCCAGGGAGTAGGCCGCCAGCAGGTAGCCCCCGGCCCACACGTCACCGCTGTTCCCGGCCAGGAGGAGAATGGATCCCAGTACCGGCCCAATACATGGCGTCCACCCGGCGGAAAAGGCCATGCCCATCAGCAGGGACTTGGGGATACCCGCCCGGCGGGGGATATACCCGACCCGCTTTTCCCGGTACAACACCCCGATTTTAATCAATCCGGTCATGTGCAGGCCAAACAGAACGATAAGGGCCCCGCTGGCCCGCCGCAGCAATACCTGGTGCTGGGCCAGCAGTTGGCCTATGGTGCTGGCTGACAAGCCGAAAGCGACAAAGACCAGGGAAAAACCGCCGACAAAGGCCAGGGCGTTCCACCAGACGCGGGCTCTTAATGCCGGGTCCTGCCGGAGAGACAATTCCCGCGCCGAGGCGCCGGTAAGGTAGCTGAGATAGGTGGGAATCAGGGGCAGAACGCAGGGGGAGACGAAAGATACCAGGCCGGCCACGAAGGCCAGCCCCAGGGAAACTTGTTGATTATCCAGCATGGGGACCTCCTCTTTTCTTTCTGAACAAAAATTTACTCCCAGCTAACACTACATTACGTAGTGCATGCGCCCGGCAATTATTATCCGGCCTGAAGGCGCCAGGCAGTGCTCCCGGTTGTGCCGGGAGCACTCCCAGTCAGTAAAAAATGAAGACACTATGCATCATAGTGTTACGCTACATATTGTAGTGCGGATGATAGGTCTTGTCAACAACCTGTTTGACCTTGGTTTGGCGGTTTCCCCGGTGGTGACAGCACGACTTGCCAAGCTTTTCTTCCACTCGGGAGTAGGTAAGCGGCCCGCGTTCATGTTACCTGCGGAAGGTGATCGTCACATCTTTCGGCAAAGCCAGCCCTGCGCTGACCTCCAGGGCCTTCAGGATCCCCACAGCGACCGGGCAAGTGACGTGGGGAAGATACTGCCGGCTGGCAGATAGGACTTGCGACTCCCCTTTTTGAAATAACTCCGCCATAACATTCACTTGTTTAATGTTTTCCGCCATCTGCTTTACATTCTGGCAGTCACTTTCCACCTGGAGATTAGCATGATAGTCTTTCTGTGCTTCCGACCGTACTACCGTCCGAAAGCCGCAGATGCCAGAAACTATTTCCACCTCAGTCATTGTCTCACCTCCTCGTAAGTCTTGATCGTTTTGCCTCCTACACGCTAACAACCTGCAGGGCATCCACCCGTCACCCGGATATGTATGCATCTTGGCGGAAACTCAGGCACAACTGGCGGTAAAGAAAGTCAACGCCAGGAATAAAACCGCCACGGTGGTGACCACCTGCCGCCCGGGGGCGATAGGAAAGCGGGCCGCAGCGGGCCCTCCCACCAACTGGGCGATGCGCAGTTCCACCGCGCCCAGAGCACCCACCAGCGGCACGTTCACCGGCAGTTCCCGAGTGCGGGGGATCATCTTCCAAAGAGCCATAGAGAGCCCAAGGTCGTCACCCATCTGCCCGATGGCATGCCGGTCCGCCGCCAGCTCTTTCGCCTGCGCGTACCCCCGCCAGAGGAACCCGGCCAGCGGAATCAAGAACAGGCTGCGGGCCATCGCCCGGCCCAGGCACACCTTCAGGGGATCATAATGAGACAGGTGATATTTCTCGTGCAAGAGCACCGCCTCCAGTTCCTCCCGGTCCAGGGATGCCAGCAGCCCCCGGGAAAGGACAACGCTGGGCCGCACCAGGCCACAGGTAAAAGCATAAGGCGCCTCGTCCCCGGTATAGAACACCCGGCCCGTCAGACCGTGGCGTGTCACCAGACCGCTCAGGTCGCCCGGCAGAGGTATCCGCACTCCGGCTACTTGTGCGGTGAGTCGCCGGGAAGACGCCAATTGACCCCCCAGGAAAAAACCGAATCTTCCCAGGATCACTGCCAGTAAAGCCACTAGCAACACCAGCACCGCCAGGTACCAGAGGTGACTCCGGAAAAATGTCAGGCAGGTCCGGACTGATGTTAAGCGATGGCCCATCACCAGCCAGTCCTGGTAGATGCCCACCCCCAGCACCCCCAGCGCCCCGGTAAAAAGGCCCAACAATCCATAGAAAGACAACAAAGCCCGGTAGTGGTGGTTGTGATGATTAGCGGTGCTTGTCACGGCGTTCTTTCCTCCGGCGGATGAATTCTTCCAGCTCTTCCAGATACCCGGGGCCAGCCACATCCAGGGCTTCTACGAAGGGAGCAATGGCGTGTTCCCCGAAATCTTCCACCAGCCCTGCGGCCACCCTGCGGGAAATTTCCCGCAAAAACCCCTCCCTGGTTTGGACCGGCAGGAACCGGTAAGCCTCACGGCCCGGTTCCCGGCGCAGGAGTTTCTTGTCTGCCAGCCGGTTCATCACCGTCATCACGGTGTTGAAGGCGATGGTCCGGGCAAGCATTAGTTCCTCCCACACCTCCCGGATGGTTACCTCCTGGCCTTTGCGCCAGATAATCTCCATTACCTCAGCCTCCAGGCTGCCCAGCACCCTGGCCAGACCTTCCCGTTCCAGGCTGAAAGATTGAAATTTAATCCCGTCATCCATGGTCCATCACCTTGCTTGAACATTATCGAAGATATTGATCCTACACGACATATTGTAGTGCACACGGGCCGTACTGTCAATATCGGTTGTACACGATTTATCGGACAGATATCCGTAAAACTCCGGGTTCATATCGTCAATATTAGCCTCTAGCTAGCGGCGCGCCTGTAGTAATTCTGTCTCGGAAGCCCTACGCTCTTTTAGCTTAGTCATAGGTCTACCCAGCTTTAATACTGTTTCAAATGTCTCTGCCGGCATCGGTTTCCCGAACAAATATCCCTGCATTTTGTCACATTGGCGTTGTTGGAGGAAATGGAGCTGTTCTTCCGTCTCCACTCCTTCAGCGATTACTTCGAGGCCCATGCTTTGAGCCATGGCGATAATGGCAGAGGCAATAGCCGCATCATTCGGATTGGCAATGAGGTCATGGATAAAAGTACGGTCAATCTTCAGGGCATTGATAGGAAATCGTTTTAAATAGTTAAGTGAAGAATACCCTGTCCCAAAATCATCAATTGCAATCAAGATTCCCATCTCTCGCAATTCACTCAGCACTTTAATCATAAAATCCAGATCTTCCATGATTGCACTCTCGGTGATTTCCAACTCCAGCCACTGGGAATCCAGGCCTGTTTCCCGTAATACGCAGGCAACTGTCTCAACGAAATTAGGCTGCTGTAACTGGCATACCGAAGTATTTACCGCTACACGCATCGGAGGGAAGCCGGCTTCTTGCCAGGCTTTGTTTTGTGCACAGGCAGTGCGCAGAACCCATTCACCTATGGAAACAATCAGCCCGGTTTCTTCCGCCAGAGGAATGAACCGGTCCGGGGAAACCAGCCCCTGTTCAGGGTGTTTCCAGCGTACCAAAGCTTCCATACCGATAATCGCCCCTGTGTTAATATTCACCTTTGGCTGGTAAAACACCAGGAGTTCCTCCCGCTCGGCCGCACGGCTGAGACTATTGTTCAGGGCTAATTGCTCAAAGTTTTTGGCTTCCATGGCCGGGGTATAGAGCCGGTAGTTATTTCTTCCTTGCTGCTTGGCACGGTACATGGCAGTGTCAGCATGCTTGAGCAGGATTTCAGCATTTTCACCGTCGTTGGGGTAGAGACTAATCCCAATGCTGGTGGTGATGTAAAGTTCTTGGCCATCCAATATCCATGGTTCTTTGATGGTATCAATAATTTCCCGGGCAACTGCAATAGCTGCTTCCACATCAGTAATCCCGGGCAATAAAACCGCGAATTCATCGCCGCCCAGGCGGGCAACAGTATTACCTTTTCCCACACAGTTTCTCAGGCGCTCACCAACGCCCCGCAGCAACCGGTCTCCCACGATATGCCCCAGGGTATCGTTAATTAACTTGAGCCTGTCCAAGTCGAGAAACAGTACACCTAATTTACTCCGGTTGCGCTTGGTGTTGGCCAATTCCTGAGTGACCCGGTCAAAAAACAGTCTCCGGTTAGGCAAGTCGGTCAGAGGGTCATGAAAGGCCATGTGATTCATTTTTTCCTCAATCCGCTTGCGCTCCAATTCCGCCGCAGCACGGACAGCAAAAATCTGCAACATGGATTTTACGAGATACTCGTCCCGCATGGGTTTAGTATCCATTACCACCAGTAAACCCAACATTTGACCCTCCGAGTCATACAGGGGGGTTCCGCAATAACTTTCAATCCCTTCTCTAACCAGTATGCAGTCATCAGGGAAGAGTTGCCGGACTCCGTGGGGATAACAACGCAGACTGGTTTCAACAATATTCTCGCAGGGGGTCTTAGCCAGGTGATATTTAACATTTTCCACAATCTTGCCGTGAACGCACATAGCAACAGTGATCATATTTTCCTTGGCGTCCCCGGTCAGCTCCCCAATAAGGGCATACTCTACACCCAGTGTTTTAGCAAGGTGCAGGACCAAAGACCTGAAGAAGGCCATACCCGTGGCCGCAGAACGCCCCTGAGCAATCTCCCGCAGGGCTGCTTCTGTCAACTTACGCTCAGTGATATCCTCCTCAAGCGCCAGGAAATTGGTGATCACTCCTTCTGAGTTTCTGATAGGTGAAACAGATGCTGAGGCCCAATAAAACTCACCGTTCTTTTTCTTATGATGGAACTCTCCCCGCCATTCGCTTCCGGAGGTAATTGTTTGCCACAATTCTTTGTATACTTCGGGAGACTGTTGGCCTGATTGTAAGATGAGCGGATTTTTCCTCATGACTTCTTCCAGGGAATAGCCCGTCACTTGGGTGAACCTGGAATTGACATATTGGATAAGGCCATTGGTGTCAGTGATGATAACCATGCTTGGGCTTTGTTCTACGGCCCGGGATAACATCCGGATCTGTTCTGCTTTGCGCTTGCGCTCGGTGACATCTTCGATAATTGCCAGCCCACCGATGATTTTTTTATGCTCATACAAGGGGACAGCTCGCAAGGAAATATATTTTTCTTTCCCGCTGTTTAATTTAACCTTTTTATTTTCCATATAGTACTCTTTACCGTTTGATACAATATCCTGAAGTATTGACCTTTCCGCATCATCTTTAGTAACTTCAAAAACATTGACTTTATTAATTTTATTGCCAATCTCGATATCCTTCATTTCAGCGATTTCATAATAACGTTTGTTGATCATGGTGAGGTTACCCAGGATATCATAGGAAAACAAACCGATGGGTGCATTAAATACGATTTTTTCGTTTAATTCACTGAGCCTCAGTAATTCTGTATAGGCCCTTTTGCGCTCGCTGAGGTAAAGTTTGGCGAAATAGATTAACGCTAATCCGCCACCTATTCCAAACGCCAGTGCACCTAAACCCCATAATAGAGATAAAAGAGCGAGAATAGCCCATAGAAAAACAAGTATTAAACATGTTTTTATTGAGGTATGAGCAATCAGGTAATTTCTAATCGATTTTTTATCCATGGCCGGGCTTTTCTCCTTAGATTGAGTTTGTAAACCCATGTAAAGCAGTACCTTAGTTTTGGAGCCCTGACTTAGAAAACAAGTAGAAGAAAAAACTTGGCTTGCGCCAAGCGCCTTGTGCGCAGGCGGAAGCCTTAGTTGCGTCTTTCCTCTGGAAATTGCTTTTTTCGATAATATTCTTGACACAACTCTATTTCTACACCCCCTGCTTATTTCCTGCTCTTTAATGCCCCTTGACCAATGTTCTAATTTTTTAGAATTGTGTAAAAAAGTTTGCCTGCAGGAACTTCAGGTGTTATGCCGAACTTTTAATCAATAGGCAACTTGGAGGAGGCTCCACTAATGCAATTGAAGATGATGATAGATTTTCACATTCACATTCTTCCCGGGCTGGATGATGGGGCCAGCTACTGGGAAGAGACCATGGCTATGGCTAAGGCCGCTGTAGCCGATGGTACCACAGCCTTGGTAGCTGCCCCACATTATATCGGGATGCGCTATCATTCCAGCAGGGACAAAGTTGACAGGCTGGTTCAAGAGTTAAGGGGTTACCTGGCTAAAGCCAAACTACCCTTGGAGATATACCCTGCTGCTGAAGTACAACTTGGTCCCGATATCCCCAGGCTGCTGGCCGATGGGGTTCTACCCACGGTAAATGACACCGGCTACTTGCTGGTCGAGCTGCCTTTTGGTGAAGAATTGGCAAATTCAGAACCGGTTATCGCCAAATTAAGGGAGATGGGAATTACACCCATTCTGGTCCATCCTGAGCGCCATAGAGAAGTCAGGGAAAACCCGCAGTGGCTGGTAGACTTTATCCGGGAAGGCGGACTGACCCAGATCAATACCGCAAGTCTTTCCGGGGACCATGGCGAAGATATACAGCGCTTTGCAGATATGCTGGTCCGGGGACACCTGGTGCACCTCCTGGGTTCTGATTCCCACGGCGTATGGCAGCGGAAGCCCGGCTTAAGTAAAGGACTGGCTAAAATCCACCAACTGGCCGGGGAGCGTTGGGCTGCCTTTATGGTTGCAGAATGCCCGTTTAAAGTATTGACCGGGAGACCCCCGGCTGATTTGCGGGCGTTTTTGCCAAAGGTGAGTATCCTCGATGGATTGGCAAACAGGTTATAAGCACACAAAGGGCCCCTGCATGTTAAGCAGGAGCTCAGCAACTTGGGTTCATTTTCTCCAACCATCTAAAATGCTAGGAAACCCATTAGACATAAGGCTTGACGGGTTTCTTGTCTACTTTTACTCAATTCTAAAATAAAAACCCCTGAATTATATTTTTAATCAGGGTTATCAAGCACCTAAAATACATTTTATATCCTCATAAACATAGGCAAGTTCCTTAATATCATCACTTGATAAAAAAATGTTACGATACCTTGCATCTAAGCTTGCATTATATAATAAGGTTAAATTACTATGGATTCTTGGCCCCCTCTTCAAACTACGGGTATCCCTATTGCGTTCCGGATGCGTTTTAGGATGTATTTCTCTTCTTGCGAGATGTTTTTCTACCAAATGAACAGCCCCATAAAACATTATAATAGCTACCCAATCAAAGTGTTCGGTTGTGTCAATGTTTAGTGCTTCTTCTGCTAAAAGCAACTCTGTGTTTTCAAATCTCTTTTTATTCTTCCGCAGTCATTTTAATCCCTCTCGTATATAATAGCTTCAATAGGGATTTGTTGAAATTCATTGCTATTGGGGCTGAGAATTCTTAAATCAAACAATAGATCAGGATCCATTTTTTCAATCATCTCGGCAAAAAAATCACAATATTTTCTCTTAGTTTTAATGTCGTTGACTTTAGTTACTACCCATACCTGCATAAGCTTATCCTTATTAAGGGTTATAACCTTGGTAATAGTAGAGATCTTAAGAAAACCATGAACAATCTCGTCCAATGGCTTTGGTTGGGATTGGTGAGCATCAAACATCCCGATTAACCCCCTTGAGTTCCAATCAAGGCATTTGGGGGCCGTGGCCATTTCCGCCATTACTTTAAGAAAGAAGGCCCTTTCCATATCATTATTGCGGGTTGAGTAACTGCCGCCAAAGGGTTTAAAACCAGGCTCCCACTGATAGTTATATGCCCCTTGTTTAAAAATAGAACCTGCGAGGAACGTTTCTTTCCCTTTGGTGTCCATTTCATAGGCCGTTGACAGCGCCATAGTTAACCCTCCTATAGCTTTTCCAAAATTTCCTTGAAGTAATCAGAATATCTGATTACTTTGGATTTAATCTCATTTTCATCAGGAATTTCATTTAAATCAAAGTGAATATTGCAATGAAAAACTAATTCATTTTGGTCTTGTTCGGAAGGTCTTAAAGAAACATTAAACCGCGCATCGTATTTTTCAAAGGTAAAACTTGGTGCCGCAGAAGTTATATCTGCTTCGATTGCCCGCGCTAAATTGCGTCCACCACAGCTTCTTTTTTGGGAAGAATAACTGCCAACAAATCTGGAAAATCTGTGATGATTACCTCTTCGCCATCAAAAGTTCGACGAATATGATCCCGCCTAATGAGGTCCTTATCAATGTTTTCAAAAACAACCGTAATATTTATTTGTTGCAAAGACCAGTCTTCGATCCTCATAATAGTCCTCCAAAAGTGATGTAAATGCTAATCTTGGTTATTAGGTACAAAAAAATCGGCTCAAGCCTAAACATGGGCAATACCCTGTTTTCCGGGTTGCAGTCGATTTTATAATCGTACTTTTTGGACATGTCAATAGCAACTTTATTATAAAGACAGTGTTTACCAAAAGCAAGCTATTTTGGAAAAATAGAACTCATATTCGTTCGACAAATTCGGGAATATTTTACATTTTGGCGCAAAATTAATTTTCCACAGAAGACAATTTTTCAAAAAAATCACTTGTTTGATAGGTATGCAATAGCCAAAAAAGTAGGTGCCCCAAAAGAGGCACCTTGGATAAGGATGGGTGAAACTAAGGCGTGACAACAGGCCACACCTTAGAAAACTGGCTTAGCTTAGTAAACCGGCTTTGCGTAACTCCAATGCAAGGAACACGCCAATTCCTGGCCGATTATTCGATAAACTGGGGAAAAGCCGGGATTGGAGGGTAAAAAGACTAATACAGGGATAAGCAGCGCAGTTTGGTTCCTTTCCACTAGACCGTCAAGTACTTATTTCATTAGTCTTGGGGAGCAAACTGTCTGGAATCCTGTACAACGGAAAAAGCAAATAAAAAAAGCCTGGGCTGAAGCAAAGGCTTTTTCAGGCTTTTTCAGGCTTTTTCAGGCTTTTTTCGAGCATTAACATAACTGTATGATTTTCTTTACACTGTATAGTTTACTTTGCAAACTTTAGTTTGGTGCGTGAAGCTATCAGGTGACACCGTGCTTTTCCAGCTTATTGTAGAGAGCGGCCCGGGACAGACCTAAAAGTTTGGCAGTCTGTGTCCGGTTACCACCTGTTTTGGCCAGTACATCGAGGATAACCGTCTTTTCGAACTGGTCTGCCAGTGCTTGCAGGCTCTGACCATCGATAGCCTCCGGGCGGTTCTCTTTAGCCTTTTGCAGGTAGACCGGCAGGTGCTTGATTTGGATTATTGGGCCATCCACCATGTTGAAAGCCCGTTCCATAACATT
>JAJZTU010000312.1:323-4001 GCA_021848765.1 Bacillota bacterium | reverse complement strand
GTTCCGCCACTCCGGCAGTGGTGTGACGAACTACATAAACTATTCTACAACTTATAGTGACTCCTGTCAATCAGGGATTTGAGGGAAATGCTACCTAAACATGCCAGGATAGCGGGGGAAGCTCAAAGCTGAGCAATCCCCCGTATTCAATGGATTCCAACTAACTAGTCCCAATGTTGGGGTCTGCTTGCCAATTTACCAAGCATGTAGATGCCGGCAATAGCTGCTGTATGCCAGACCCACCATCCGGTTTGAGGGAAATCGAAGGTGCCGAGGTCCATCTTGCGATGTCTCATAACTCTCAAGCAGGATCGCCCCCTCTTAAATTAGTTGGCCCACTAAAGTTAGTTTCTTTCGACAATGCTTGAAATATACAGACCGGTCAGCAAGGGATAATAGTATTTAAACTATTGGATATTTGTATAATTGACCTGTTACCACTGCATACTAATGAACAGATTCAGTTTGGGAGGTGACACATTTGGGAAAAAGAGTTGCTGTAGAAGGAAACTTGAGTTCGCTTAAAAAGTATTTAAGTGAAAAAGGCTTTGAAGTTGTTAACCTGGACCCCCTCAGCAAGTCAGGTTTGGAGCTTAAAAACTGTGATGCTGTAGTGATTTCCGGCATGGATACTAATTTGCTGGGTCATGAGGATATTATGACCAAGGCCCCGGTCATCGATGCCTCCGGGAGGAGTGAAGCGGAAATTCTAACCCAGCTTCAGAACCGGCTCAGCTAGGTTGTTAGGGAGGACAACAGGAATTTTTATACCATAGTAAAAACCCGTCTAGTACTTCTAGACGGGTTTTTGCATGGTAGCATAATCTTCTGTCCTTGTTTAGAGTCTTTCTTGGGGCGGGAAGAAGTCTCTTGCCGGAGGGAAATGGGTAAGCTGCCGGTCGAGGAAGATTTCGCAGGCATTGCCATCGGCAAGTACGGTGCACTCGTCGGGAACCGGGCAAACACCCAAGGTCGGAACTCGAAGTTCCACTGTGCCACAGGTTTTGATAATGACAAAGGTACCGACTGCACAACGGATAACGCCACCGCCGGGAATAGGATGAAGAACACAGCCCAAGCACCTAATCAGAGCCTCTCCGCAAACAAACATGCTGCGGGGTCTTGGGGCAAAGAGCAGAACGCGGGTGTGAAATTTAACCCGGCGAATCAGTTCTATAGTGCCACCCAGTTTTGTTCTTACGGTAATTCTTACATGGCCTTTAATGATTGCCTGGACATCGGCTATAGGGGTGCCGGGGCGACTGGTAATGGTTCCAAAAACTTCAGCTCCATCCAGTCCCTCGCAGCTGATTATACGTTCGATCTCTTCAAAAGGGACGGTTCCGGACTCGCCAGTCTTAACCGCTTCTGTAGGGTCAAAGTCGAAATTCAAACAAAGCCGGGTACTGCAGGCATCAAATACCTTTTCGACCCGCAGACAGTCAATTTCAAAATTAGAGCTATGACTCAATTCAACCTGGTCAGACATTGAAATGCCCTCCTTTCAAACTGTTTGCTCTTAAGATACTGCTCATAATTAAGATAGTAAAAACCTCAAGCATCGTATCTACTCCATATTATGCCGTTTGATTTAAACTGTGAAATTTTTATGTGGGCTTATTCCTAAATTTAAAATAATAAGGAATATTAAACCATCATTACTTAATTAAGCGACAACCGTGGTATGTTGTCCTGTAGCCAAGCTTGTTTTGTCTGTGCCGGACTGAGGAAGCATCAGCCTTTTTGAAGCTGGGAGAAAGACGTAGTATAATCCAAGAGGAAGTCCATAGTCTCAAAAGTAAGGAGGAATGTGTTTGAGGACGATTCATCACAAGGTTATGGCAGGCCTGCTCAGCGGTATGATAGTGCTGTCTGGAATGGCAATGCCGGCCAAAGGAGAAGCAGCGTACCGCATCTGGCCCAAAACCATTTCCTGGACCGAACTGGAGACCATGTATCAAAACTACCTGCAGTCCCAAAAATCTATTCGTGTGCCAAGGGTACAAAGCAACAAACAGCTTACCGGAACTACAGTAACCATAATCCCGGTAACCGGGACCCCGGCAACCGAAGCCCCGGTAACTGGAACTCCTGCAACCGGAACCCCGCCAACCGGATCCCAGGAGGGAAGCGCTTCTCAGCCTCCGGCTACTAACATAAACACGGACACTAATACTAATCAAGGAACCATTCCGGGTCAGGATGCCAGTCCGGGGAATTTAAAAACCAATGGGTATGTACTGGACTTGCCAGGAATGGCTGCGTACGAAAAATGGATGTTTGACCAAGTAAATATGGAACGGCAGAAGCTGGGAATTGCTCCTTTGCAGTGGGAGCCCACTTTGAATAAGTTAGCGAGAATGAAGAGTCAGGACATGGTAGACAAGGGTTATTTTGCTCACAAATCTCCTACTTATGGCTCTGCGGTGAACATGATGGCCCAGGCGGGTTTGCAGCTCCAGACAGCAGGAGAAAACCTGGCAGTGGCCAATAGAATTGAGACAGCACAGGGTATGCTGATGGATAGTCAGGCACACCGGAATAATATCCTCAATGGCAATTTTACCCATGTGGGGATTGGGGTTGTAAAAACCGCTTCCGGTGGGGTCATGGTTACGCAAATGTTTATAGGCCGGTAGTATTATATGATTTGAGAGAGACTTTGGTCTCTCTTTTTTTTTGTTGAAATCACCCCCGGCCTATTAGCCGAATATGATAGAACAGGCAAAAGAGTATGGTAGAAACGAGGGGAAGAATATGTTTGAGAACAAAAAGAAAAAACAGTGGGATGCAGGTGATACTTCCAGCAGGCCAGAAAGAGCAAAAAATGAGCAGGTCAATGAGCGTCCTACCAAAATGCCCCCGATATCCACGAAGCTTCCTGTTGGAGTAGAGGTGCCCAGGAAAAAGAAGGCTGTTCCAAGAGAAGATGATGTGGTCCATGGCCGGCCCAGGGTCAGAGAAGAAGAGTATGAGGCCCCGCCCCGGAAGGCAGCTAAGGTACACAGGGAAGAGTATGAACCTGCAGATGAGGATTGGGAAGAGTATGAACCGGGAGCTCGTGCCGAAAAATTGCCTGAAAATCAAGTTAAGGGGGGAGCCCCCAAAACCCCTTCCCAGCCCACGTCCGGTACGATGAAAGAAAGCTACCTCGTTGCCAAGCTTCGCAAGCAGGAAGAGGAGCGAAAAGAAAGACGGCAGCGACAACCTTCAGGATCAAAAGGTGGTTTTAACGACCTGATGATGGAAAATATGTGGCAAGAAATGGAGGAGCAGATATCCTACAATGTACCCCGGGCCAAGGAACTGCCCACTGATTTCCTGAATAGTATAGGATTATCAGGAGAACAGGTTTTAATCAGCCCGAGGGCCGCTCAGGCTTTACGGGAATTGCTGGGGGGCAAAAAGAATGTCTAAAGTCATTCACAACTTGTTAGACAATATCATTAGAGAGGAGGAGGCCCTAAACAGGCGCTATGCGGAACTTTCCAGGTACCTGGATCACCCCCTTCTAGCGGAAAAATTCCAAGAATATCAAAAACAGGGATGGGTAAGGATCGGAGAACTCCACGGTATCTGGAAAAGCATGCAGGACCCCAAACCCTGATGCACGGATTAGCTTTCCGTGAGAGAGCTAAGTAGAACTGTCCTGATACCGAAATGTGAAGGACGATTGTG
>JAJZTU010000312.1:0-313 GCA_021848765.1 Bacillota bacterium | reverse complement strand
GAACACTGTCACGCCTCCGGAATATGATAGTACAGCATGACGACTTTCAGCGGAGGGAGGTTCTGCAGATGGCCCCTCGCAAAGAATTAAAAGAAGCTTTGGCTAATGAACTGGCCCTGCTTTATATTTACAAGAATTATGTTTCTCAAGATTATCCGGAGGTAGAAAAAGCGTTTCAAGAATATGCCAAGGAGAGCGAAGGCAGGCTCCTTGAGTTGCGCAGGCTCTTGCACCGGTATTGTGGCGGCTGAGGGTAGTAATCTGCCGGTCGGCAGCATAGGCAGTATAGTCAAGTTTTAAATAGGGCATGATG
>JAJZTU010000311.1 GCA_021848765.1 Bacillota bacterium | reverse complement strand
TTAAAAACTCCGGGATTGGCGGCAGAAATGCTGGCCCTGGATGTTTTGGCCACTAATGTCCATTCCCTACTCTATCCTGCCGGCGCTCAACGCAGGGCCGGGCTGGACTTTAAGCGCCCACCGGTATTTTGTCAGCCGGATATGTTTTGTTAACCGGATATGTCCTATTTACAACCACAGCAGTAGTAGCAATAACCGTTCACAGTCGTTTTACTTCCATTCAACCCTAAATATTCGCCGCTCGCCAACTTTATCTTGCCTCCCAGCCGGCACTTTTTATTATAATCAAATTTCTCCTTCTTGCCTAGGTCTATGTCTAAAGTCGAAATCTTTCATCATATATATTTCATGTAGCAAAGATTTTGCACAGGCTGTTCGTCCGGCAGGAAGGGTGGTAGAAAAATTTGTTTCTTTCGTCACGCCTTAAGAAAAGGGAAATTACCGGGATGTTATGGACTGCCTGTGCCATTATTTTTATCATCTGGCTGGTCCGCTATCCCCAGGCCGTCTATCTGGCCTCCCACCGGGGTCTAAAAGCTTGGTGGGAGATTGTCTTCCCCGCCCTGCTGCCGTTCTTTATCGGCACAGAGCTTCTGGTGGGTTTCGGAGTGGTGCGCTTTATGGGGGTGTTGCTGGAACCGGTAATGAGGCCCCTGTTTAACCTCCCCGGAGCTGCTTCCTTCGTCCTGGCCGTCGGCTATACCTCGGGCTTTCCCATTGGTTCCATAGTCACCACCGGACTTCGTAAAGACGGACTGGTGACCAGGACTGAGGGGGAGCGCCTGATGAGCTTTACCAACAATGCCTCTCCCCTCTTTATGCTGGCAGCGGTGGCTGTAGGCATGTACCACAGTCCTCACCTGGGTTTTATCCTGGCTGCAGCCCACTATGCGGCCAACCTTACCATCGGCTTGCTGATGGGACTTTACAGTAATCTTCGCCCCAGGGGCTATGCTCTTCCGGGACGCAGCCCTGCTTCCTCCCAGCCCCTCAGGCAAATTCTCCGCCGGGCCTTTTGGGAACTGGGCGTGGCCCATAGGGATAACTACCAGCCTTTGGGACAACGGCTGTCCACAGCTATTTCCAAGTCTGTCAATACCCTGTTGATGATTGGCGGGTTTATTATTATCTTCTCTGTGCTTATTGAGGTACTGAGCAAATTGGGCTTTCTGGGCTACATGGCCCAGGTCCTGGCCGGAATACTGGCCGCTGTCGGCCTGGACCCCCAACTCGCTCCGGCTCTGGCCACCGGTATTTTTGAGATAACCCTGGGTACAAAGCTTGCGGCCGAAACAGCCGCCCCACTGCAGGAAAAAATCTTGATAACCAGTTTTCTCTTAGCCTGGAGCGGCATCTCCGTCCATGCCCAGGTAGCCAGCATAATTAGCGGTACCGACCTTAGGTATTTCCTGTTTTTCTGCTGCCGTATAGCTCATGCGGTCCTGGCAGCTGTCTATTCCCTGATGCTGTTTAAGCCAATGACCGCCCTACTGGAGGAGACTTCCCTGCCCACCTGGAATCCCCTGCTCACTAAGTCTGACGGTTTTATCCCCTGGTGGCAGCATTTGGAGTTCTTCACCAAGTTGTTTATATTTGATTTACTGCTTTTAGGTGCGGTTACGGTTATCTTTTTGCTCCTGGGCCGGGTTAGGATACTCTGGTACCGGTGGCGGTAAGTATGTTGAATAGTGACGTAAGCACAGAGAACCCGGATAAACTCCAGGTTCTCTCTTTGTCAGAAATCGTAGTTTGTTATGCCCCGTGTTTCTTGGGGGCCTGTTGGGGTTGTTCCTGTTTATTCATTGTCTTGGCCAATTCTTCCCTGCCTTTACGGAGTTCGAGTGCCACTTTTTCTAAATGAGTTTCCAGGGACTTTAATACATCGTCAGCATATTCGCTAGCCCCGGTCCTGATATCGGCAGCAGCAGTTTTGGCTTTTCCCACCAGCTGCTCCGCATACTCCTGGGCCTGCCGGGCTATTTCGCTTTGCTCGGCCTGTTTAGTCAATTCTTCATGGGTTTGGACTACCAGGCGTTTGGCTTCCTGCTCAGCATCAGCAATTATTCTTTGGTGTTCCCGGGTAATCCATTTGGCTTGCTTTATTTCATCAGGAAGTACGGCCCGAATGCGGTCCACATAATCAAGAAGCTCATCGGCATCAATTAAAACTTTACCGGTCATGGGAATTTTGGTGCTCTCTTCCACCAATTCTTCTAAATCATTCAGGATGTCCAAAACTTCCACTTTGTTCCCCCCTAGTGCCTTGGCTAAAGGCAGATTATGTGGTATGGTTTATGTACTGCTGTTGGCGAATTTTTCATGTAACTTTAATTCGACAAGATCAGGCACAAACCCTTTTACACAACCACCATATTTTGCGATTTCTTTAATTAAACTGGAGCTCAAAAAAGAGTAGTCTGTTTTGGCCATCATAAATAAGGTTTCCACATTAGGCTGTACCTTCTTGTTGGTCACTGCCATCTGGAATTCATTGTCGAAATCAGAAATAGCCCGGAGCCCCCTGATGATTACCTGGGCGCCCTGGGCAGTAACAAAGTCTACGGTGAGGCCGGTAAACTTGTCTACCTTAACATTGTTAAAAGAAGCCAGCGCTTTCCCGATGAGTTCTACCCTTTCATCCATACTGAAGAGAGGGCTTTTGGCGGCATTTACTGATACTGCCACTATAACCTGATCAAAAATTGCGGCAGCTCGTTCAATAATGTCCAGATGTCCGTTGGTTATGGGGTCAAAACTTCCGGGATATACAGCAATTTTCATACTCTGTCTCCTTTCACAAATCAGTCTCGTCTATTGCCAAGTATAGAAGTATAAGCTGGTATCACCGTAATTATCCCTTCGCCTGAGCATTAATGCCCCAACTTCCTGAGGTAAGCTGTCTGTTTTACTGGCTTCGACTACTATGAGGCCATCTTTTGCCAGCAGGCCAAACCTTTCAATGAGTCCCAACACCCTGTGGCCATGACCTTGGAGATACGGTGGATCAAGAAAAATCAGGTCGAAGCTTTCCGCTTTTTCTCCCAGAGCACTGAGTACGTGATAGACATCCTGCCGTAACACCTCCACTTGCGCTGACAGCCGGGTGACCGTTAAGTTATGCTTGATGGCTTCTATAGCCTGGGGACTGCCATCCACCAGAACTGCCCTTTCGGCGCCACGGCTTAATGCTTCTATCGCCAGGGCCCCTGAACCGGCAAATAAATCCAAGATTATGGCGTCACTTACCTTGCTTCCCAATATATTGAATAATGCTTCCTTAACCCTGTCTGTAGTGGGTCTGGTGGTAAGCCCTTTAGGCGCTTTAAGTTTTCTTCCTTTGGCAGAACCTGTGATAACCCTCACTGGTTGTCCACTCCTAATTTCCTCCCTGCTTCAGCTAATAATTATAACATATTAAGCCAAAAAAATCATGTCAAACTTGGTATACTTTTTTAACCCCAGGAAACAATACAAATGAACCGGTCAACACTCTCCCAATTAGCTCTTTCTCCGGTTTCTCCTCTCCCTAAGGGACGACCCAAGTCGTCCCTCATTTTTTCAGCTTCTCCCGGGGCCAGACCTGTAATTTATCCCGGCAGTCCAGGCTGGCAAAGAAAATCTCTTTCGGGTTGGCAAAACCCAGTTTTTCCAGTTCAGCGTTCAACCACTCCGGACTTCTTCCCATTTGCTTAAGGTTTTGCTTCATTATTGAACCGTCCATAATTACAGGCGCCGGTAAATCAGGACAATCAGTGAGCGAACCGGCGCGATTACTCTCCAGTATTTCAGGGGTTACCGGCCCGTAGTAGTCTTTTAAAAAAACACTGAGCTTTCCCGAAGTTTCCAGAATGGCATAATTAACATGCGAAGGGTCGGGAATTCCCTTTTCTCTCAGTTGGGTCAACAGGTCCTCGAGATTGTACCGGCACCTGCGCATTTCGGCAATTTGCAATTCCCCGTTAGCAACGATTACCGAAGGTTTGCCGTCAATAACCCCCCTG
>JAJZTU010000022.1 GCA_021848765.1 Bacillota bacterium | reverse complement strand
CCTTTTTACCGGGGTCGGCTTTCTTGGTGACGGTAATCTTCTGTACTGTGAGTCCGGTTTTGTCATTGACCGCTTCATCGTACCCAATTTGGGTTTCCGCCAGATTCTGTGCCTGCCGGTTGTAGTGGCCTATTTTAATTAACCGGTTGGCCTGGTCATAAGTGTACTCTTTATAGTTTTGTTTAGGATTGATTTCCTGGACAACATTCTCCAGGTCATCATACTTTAAGTTGACCAAGTCGATTTTTAGCTGGGGTTCCGTGACTTTGACCAGTTTACCCAACCCGTCATAGTAGTAGATGGTCTGATTATTTTTCTCGTCAGTTACAAAGGCAATATTCTTATAATCATCATACTGGTACTCTTTGTCAGTCTGGTCCGGATTTATCTCCTTGACAACCCTATCCAGGAGGTCATGTTTAAATTCGGTAACATTGCCTCGGCCGTCAATCTGCTTAATTTTATTTCCTGCAGCAAAGTCATAAGTATAACGGACCGTGACCGGCGAAACATTGCCGTCCGCGTCTTTGATATCCACAGTCTTTGCGGTCAAATAAGCATAGCCGTACTCAGACCCGTATTGGTAGCGTTCCGTAACATTATTTGACCGTTAAGAACTCGTCAGCTGTAATCTGATCATAAATTTGCTTAGGGATTTGCTCGCTAAAAACCTTCACCGTCTTCTTGTGGTGTGTAACATCAATACTGGGATTTATTTAAAACCAAGCTTCGTACTATATACCTCACATTGTCTTTTTATCCAGAAATGACTGACAGCCACGTTACTTAAATAAATATAAATTGTGGCCAATATTTCAGCGTTTGGGAGTTTACCATAAGTAAAATAACCCAATACCGCAAAACCACCTACAACAATAAATAACCAGAGATAAATCTGCTGAATCTGCCTAATTGCATAGTGCCGTTCCTCTAATAAATAATAATTTATCGTTAAAAAGATTCCCGACACAACGATAGTGAGTAATGATAACGGATATATTAGCCTCGGATTAAATGGTTTTATCTTTTTAATATGTCTCACCCCTTACTACTTACCTAAGCCCGACTTCTAGTTCCAAACTTTTTTCAGTCCTCTTTTCACATGTACTCCATCATTTTTTTAATCCTTTGATATAGCCTCTTACATGCTTCTTCCTCAGAGTCAAAGCTCTCTATCTGGTATTTTTCACCTCGCTCAGTGTAGTAGACTTCCCATCCCGAGGGTGTCTTTGCTAAACACCAAGCATCATAGGGTAGCCCCCCATCAAGACTATAAAAATGCTTAGGGATATTTTCCTTTACTAAAAGTTCTTCTAACTCTGATTTGGTCATGTTACCTTATCCCCCTTAGTATCCCTTCATCGATTAATTCCTGAATCGGTTTTGAGAACTCGTATTGGGTTCCTAATCCAGGTTGGCCGAACCATGGTGCCGCTTGCCCTGCTTTAACTTCAACGGGTTTTACTACTTCATACTGTAGATATGGCTTTTCTAATGCCTCTGGAGGCAAAGCCCTCATCTCAAATGGTGTTCCCTTAGGAGAGGCAAATGTTCCAGATGGGCCTCCAAATCGGTCAACCACTGTTCCAGGACTTAGAGTTTGAAGCTTCGGAGTACCTAAGAAACCTCTGTTAGGTGGCCAGTAAGTTTGAACAGCTTTTATGCCAGCTTTACTCGTCCCCTTACCGAGAGTAGCCTTCAAAGCAGTTGACGCTTTTACGGCTCCACCTAGTAACTGCCCGCTAACTTCCCCCGCCATTAGGTCAAAGGTTTCCCCCGAGATTTCTGGATTGAAGCCCATTTCTAACAGTGTATCTCGCAACGTATCTTGATAGAGTTTTTTAGCACCATTATATTTAGCAATCAGAGAATCTTTTAGAGTTAGTTTAGCGGGCGTTGGTCCATTTTTACTCTTCCCCTTAGCTACACTCTTCACCTGAGTTTTCGTTTGTATTCCTACCGCTGATCGTTTGGCTACAGTATTGATCTTACTACTACTTTTCTTGGCGTTCTTAGCTGTTGTCTTGGTAGGTTTATTAACTATTCTCTTTGAGTAGTCACGACCTGCATTACCCGCATCATGGCCTGTTGGGTCTACCAGATTAACCGGGTTGTATTCTGCATACGCATAAATATGCTCATCCCAAGTCGGACTCTTGGCATAGCTATCCTCTGAAATAAACCTCTGAATCTGCGGATCATAGTACCTCGCCCGCAGATAGTAGTAGCCCGTCTCCTGGTCAAAATACTCGCCGGCATAGCGGAAGGGGTTGTCCAGCTTCTCTACTTCATTTCGCCACAGGCTTATTGTAGTTTTACCCGGTGTTAGCTGCAGCGGTTCCTGAACATCTTTGCCAAAGGGGTCGTACCGGTAATCCTTCAGGATGTCCCCTTTCTCATTGAGCAGGTGGGTTACATCCCCGTGGCTATTAAACAGGTAATAATAGATATCATCGGCAGTCTGCCTGGAAACCAGGTCCAACCCGAAGAAGTTTTTGGCCTTAAATGCACCGATGCCGTCTGTTTCAAAGATAACATCCTGCCCGTCATAAGTAAAGTCGGTTGCTTCATCATCTGCTTCTTTTCTGGTGCGCAGGCCGTCCCCGTTGTAGGTGTAGCGGACCGATTTGCCTCCATCGGTGGTTACCTCCCGGAGTTGGTTAAACGCATCGTACCGGAAAGTAGAGTTTTTCTCCACTACCACAGAACCGTTCCTGTACCTTATCTCGTCTTTTTTGAGCTGATTGCCGTTGGCATCATATTCAAAGCGGAACTGGGCGCTATCTGAGCCTTCTTTTTCCTCCTGCAGCAATAGCTGGCTGTTTTTGTTGTAGAGATACGAGGTCTCTTTAATACGACCGTTTTGGTTTTCGATTAGCTCGGCCAGGTTGCCCAGCTTGTCATAAGAATAATCCTGGATAAAGTCATTGGGTAAAAGAGCAGTTTTCAGCCGGGACAAGGAGTCGTAATAATATTGGCTGGTGCCGTCCTTCTCGACTTTTTTAATCTGATTCCCGCGCTTGTCATATTCATACTCGTAATGTGCGATGATTTCATCGCCTTTTTTGTTGAGCAAACCGGTCATCATGCCGCCGGAGTTATAGGTGTACTTGGTTTCTACTCCGGTTATGTCATTAATCTGGGCAAGAAGGCGGTTGGCATCGTCATATTGGTACCTGACAGCCCGGCCTTGTTCACTGACCCGGGTCAGCTTGCCAATCCTGTCATATTCGTACCGGATATCCAGGTGTTTTTCCCCTGTCTGGGTGAGGGTCATTCCCTGTTTCCGGTCCAACAGGTCATAGAAATAGGCCAAGGCAATTCCGTTATTCCGGCTGATTTTCCCTAACCGGCCTAAGTCGTCGTATTCGTAACTGGTGATACCGCTGCTATCCTCCATTTTAGTGCGGTTACCCAGTTTGTCATAGCTAAATTCTACTTTCTCCGCTTGACCGTCATAAACCGCCTGCTTTTTCACCAGCCTATCCAGGCCGTCGTAGGTAAAATCAATTTTGTTGCCGTTCCGGTCAACGGTATTAAGCAGATTACCGTTTCCGTCATATTCATAAGTTTCCTTTTTACCCATGGGGTCGGTGAAGGAGTTTATTCTGCCCAGGGAGTCATACTCATACCGGGTAACTGCTTTTGGGTTGCCAAATACCGAACTGAGTCCTTTTTGAACTTCAGTCCGGTTACCCGCGGCGTCATATTCATATTTCGTAACGTCTGATTCTCTGGCATTGATGGCCTTTTCCATTGCGGTGAGCAGGTTGCGCCGATTATATTGGTACTTGGTCACCGCACCTTCCGGATCCACGGTTTCGGCTAAATTGCCGGCTTCGTCGTAGTACCTTTTGCTGACACTATATACCCCCGGCTTAAAGGGAGCTTTCTGCACAATAACCCGGCCCAGGCCATCATACTCAACCCGGGTGGTAATGCCTAACGGGTCGGTATGAGCTACTTGGTTCCCGATAAAATCATAAGCATAGCGTTCACTTTTGCCTAAGGCATTGGTCACCTGTTGAAGCCTACCTAAGCCGTCATAGGCAAACCTGGTCCGGTTACCCTTGGGGTCCACAACCTCAGTGCGGTTGCCAAGATAGTCATAGAAATGTTTTTCGTAATGCTCTTGGTTGCCCTGTACCCGGCCCTGTTTGACCAACCGGTCAAAAGAATCAAAATAGTAGTTGGTTACCAGGTCCTTTTTACCGGGGTCGGCTTTCTTGGTGACGGTAATCTTCTGTACTGTGAGTCCGGTTTTGTCATTGACCGCTTCATCGTACCCAATTTGGGTTTCCGCCAGATTCTGTGCCTGCCGGTTGTAGTGACCTACTTTAATCAACCGGTTGGCCTGGTCATAAGTGTACTCTTTATAGTTTTGTTTAGGATTGATTTCCTGGACAACATTCTCCAGTTCATCATACTTTAAGTTGACCAAATCTATTTTTAGCTGGGGCTCAGTGACTTTGACCAGTTTACCCAGCCCGTCATAGAAGTAGATGGTCTGATTATTTTTCTCGTCAGTTACAAAGGCAATATTCTTAGAATCGTCATACTGGTAGTCTTTATCAGTCTGGTCCGGATTTATCTCCTTGACAACCCTATCCAGGAGATCATACTTAAATTCGGTAGCATCGCCTCTGCCGTCAATCTGCTTAATTTTATTTCCTGTGGCGAAATCATAAGTATAACGGACCGTGACCGGAGAAACATTGCCGTCTGCTTCTTTAACATCCACTGTCTTTGCGGTCAAATAAGCATAGCCATAGTCGGACCCGTATTGGTACCGTTCCGTAACATTCTCCGATTCACTCTTTTTGAGCACAGTTGTTGTTATATTACCGTAATCATCATAGGTATAACTCTTTTGGAACAAAAGCCGGCCGTTGGCGTAGGCAGCTTCTGAAGATACCTCCCTGCCATCAGGTGTTAAGGTGTACTTTACCTCAACGGTTGTGTTGGCATCCTGCTTATATTTCTTGCTCAGCAGCAGGTTATACCGGGAGTCATAGGTAAAATACACTTTGCGCTCGTTGGAAGTGTATTCACTGGGCTTGACAGGGTGGTTTTCGACGGTAACATTACCCCGGGAGTCGTACTCGTAGAAATCGACCTTCTCCAGGGCGCTGCCTTGGGCGTTGAAAGTGCGTTCCCGAACCTGTACGGGCAATTTGTATTTGCCATGGTACGCCGTATCGGTCTGGGATAGTAGGCGTGTACCGGTTTCCATAGTGGTAACGGGAAGGTGCCGTCCATCGAAGGTATATTTGGTCGTCAGGCCTTTGCTGTTGGTAACCCGGGTTTCGTAACGGTAGGAGTCGGGAATTTGGGTTACGTCTTTATAGGTTGGGTAGCCGTCCGGTTCATTGGCGTACTGGTAAGTTAAGCGGTTAACAATCTTGCTACCGTCCTGGTCATAGCGTTCCTTGACCTTAAAATATTCCAGGCTGCCTTTTAGGCCCAGGTTCTTACGACTTCTAGTGAAGTTATATACAGTTTTAGCCCCGGTGGGATAATGGATTTCCACCAGGTTGGCATAGGTGTTCTGGGCCGCAGTTTTTCCCACTTGGTCAAATTCTGCCTGGTTAAAGGTATACCGGTACTTGATTTCTCGCCCGGCCGGGTCAATAAATGAAGCCAGGTAGAATTTATTAACCTCACCGGGAATAGTTTTTTTCACCAAGGTAATACGTTTTTTTCCCCAGGCAAGCGCTGTACCGGTCTCGTTATAGCTTAGCTTTACTACCCGGCCAACGGTGTCTTCAATTTTAGTAAGCAGTTTAAGGCCGTTTACGTCTTCATAATTGTAACGGATGGTGTTCTTATACCGGTCTCTTTGACCTATCAGAAATCCTTCGCCGGAGAAGAAAAATTCATCTCCATCCCGGAAATAGAGGCGGTAAGCGGCGCTATCGTTTCCGGTGCCAAAGGCGGTGTACTTGTCAAAGACCAGGTCGCTTAATTCATACTGTTCCAAACCGTTGCCTTTGTTAAAATCAGCCTTGTAGGTAGACCCATCCTGGAGGTGGACATAGACACTATTACCGTCCACATCCACAAAAGGCAAATCTAAGGCCCAGCCTTCCCCCAGGATGTACCTGGCACTTAGTTCTTTACTTTTGCCCACAGGGGCGTTGTAGATACCACCATTGTTAAAAACGGTACCCCCGGTTTGATAAGTCAGCTGGCCGGTAAAAATCCAGCTTTCCTGGCCATATGTTACTGAGGCAGCAATGGTTTCGCTGGGTCCGTAAAGGAGAGCTCCTGTTTTGATCCAATAACCGTTTGGATCAAATACATCATAGTAGGCTACAATGTTTTGGCCGTAATTGTTGGTAAAACCGCTAGCCCGGGTACCTTCATTAAACAACTTGGCATCCCGGTTCCGGTATTCGGCCTGCAAGACCAGGTCCATGCCGTTGCGGCCGGGCAGGTCTACCAGGGTATGGAGAAGGCTCAGCTCCCCGGTTTCAGTGCTGATGTTCTCTTTAATTCCGCTACTGGCTTTGCTAAACGGTGCGTTTAGGTGTACCTCATAGGTGGCCTTCTGCTTTTCTTCCTTGAGAAGCTCCATTAACTGGGAGACGTTTGTCTTTTGCTGGGCCATAACCGGCTGACCAACACCCAGACTGAACAGCAGCAGGAAGGCCAGCACTAACCCTTTGTAGCGCATTGTGCTTCCCTCCTAGTGTTTGGGGTAGGCAGCGAGAATTTCTTCCCAGCTTAAACCCTGTTTTTTCTTGTCTAATACTTCCTCAGGAGTTACATTATTAGCCTGGGCTAATTTTAAAACGTTCCGGATTTCATGAGGATTATGCCCTTGGTTCAGGTATCGCTGAAGGTCTTGGTCCGTTAGTCCGAATTCGGTTTCTAGCTTTTTTTCCTCTGCTTTTTTGCGCTGTTCTGCGTTTTGGTTGCTGGCTGCGATCAGGCTTGTCAAGTCTTCACCTGCGGCAGGAGTTATTCCGGGGATGGTGAGCTTAAACTTCCGGTTATATTCTTTCCCTTTGTATTGGAGGGACTCGGCGATAGTCTGCCAATTGTTGCTGACGGTCTTGAGTTTAAGCACACTTTCTAGGGGGAGGTCTTTGGCCCTGGCGATGTTATCGGCTTGTACTATATCTTCCGGAAGGTATCCTTGGCCGAGCAACCGGCGCAGGTCTTCCTTGGCCAGCACTTGGTAATTCTTATAGGACTTGGTTTCGGTGAATTTTGGCAGGATGACCTCCCAGTCCTCACCTTTGGCGCGCAGTTCTAAAGCATTTATGACTTCCTTAAGCGGGAGTTCATTGGTGCTGAAATAGTCATAGGCAACGTAAAGATCGGTGGCTTCGTGCTGGGGGATAAGTTCAAACAGCTGCTTTTCATACCCTGAACCGGCAACCAAGGTTAGCAGTTGTTTGTAGATGGAGATATTCCTAAACAGCTTGTCCCAATCACCAACCGCTTGATATAGCCTTAACACTGTACCGGTGTCCAGTTTGGCGAATTGGGCTATTTGCTGGGCTTTCAGGCCGTTTTGGTTGTTGCCTTGGGGTTCATTGGTATATTGCTTCCCGTATACGCTCAAGGCAAAACCGGTGACGGTCAAAACTGTTACCAGGATAAACATTAGCTTCTTAACGTTAAGCTTGCTCATGGGAGTCCCCCTGTCATGTCAATAACAATGTCAGGGCAGCCCAACCACTACCAGGCTGGGCTGTCCGGACATCTAGTTTAATCGGTTAGTTAAGTTCTTTTACCTCTACCTTTTGAATCAGGTAGTAGTTTATAAAGTAGTTATTCTGGCTAACCGTCGGATCGGCGCCAGGGGTCTTTAGCCGGTAGAATACCTGTCCCTTGTTGAACTGCCGACCGTTAAGCCATTCTATGAAGTTCTCCACATCTGTTTTGGTTAACCCGGTGAAATCCTGGCGTTCACCGCTGGTTAAGATAATGGAGAGCGTGAGGTTGTTTTTGACGAACTGGTTTTCTACGTAGTCCACAGTGATCTTGGAGATATACCCAGCAGTCGAAATGTCGTCCACCTCAGTCACATAGACCACGGTTACTGTAGTTGCAGGTAGTAAAGCGCTATTAAGCTGGTCAGAAGGTATGGCCTTTAGCTCCTCCTTGGTCATGCCATCCTGCATGATGTTACTCCAGTTTTGGGACGGTTGGGATAACAGGGTTGATTGATAAGTTATCCACTGGCCGTTTTTATAGGCTTTTAGGGTAGTCCCTCCGTCGTTGGAGAGGAAATAAAATACGTCCGCTTGCTTCGGTTGGAGTTCAATGGGATAAATACGTTTGATTATGCGCCAGTTGCTGGACTCATAGTCGATCTGCTGCTTGGGATATTGCAGGGATACTCCAATAACACCCTCCCCGGACATGGAAACGCTAATACTGTTTAACTGAGGGGACATATATTGGTTAGGACTCTGGAATAGGGCAGCTACATCTACAGAGTAGTGCTCTTGAGCATCTTGGTACTGAGCAAAGTCATCCGGACCCAGGGCATTAATTTCATCGGAGGTCATCCCATAGGTTTGGACTTCGCTAACAGAAGGAGTTGCACTGTTAGATATTTTTTGCCGTATACCCTCCTTGAAGGTGTTACCCAGGACTGTTTACCGTCAAAAGACAGCACATACCTGTCTGGCTTAGAAGTTTGAACACCGTCATTGTAAACAAACGGAGTATCCGTTCCATTTTGTTCAATTTGTACTTCAGCGATATCGTAATAACCGCTGTCACTGCCATTGTGGTCAAACCTTAAACCAAGCCTCCCATTTACAGGGAAATCAGGCGTTGTTGTAAACGTAAATTTCACTTTCTTAAATGTGCTTCCTACGTCGCTTCCTATAACGCCTAAATGGGTAACGGTTTGAACATACGTTCCAACACCAGTTTGATTTATAACGAAAAACTCGGCCCTATCTCTAGAGGTCAGATTGTGACGAATTTTGAATGATACTGTGTAGGTTGTGTTAGGCTGAAAACCTGCAGGAGCGCTCCAAGCTTGATCAATATATCCCTCGCTAGTGCTTGATTGGGTTAACCTCCAAATGTTCCCTATAACGCCTGATTCAGGTACAAGTTTTGTAGCGGTAAGAGTTGTACCCCCTGTACCGTATTTACCATATGTATCCGGTAGCCCATTATTATCGACATCTACCAACAATGGGTTGTTAGTTAGATTTACCGTAGATTCCGATTTGAAATCTAACGCAACTGCAAAGATTCCCCCGGATTCATTGTAGAAAATTGTAGAACCCGAATCATTCACGCCAAAAATATTGTTACTTACAGTAGCAGGTCGAATGCGTGTGCTAGCGTCGGAATTTGGATCATACGCGAAGAAGTCATTATATGTGTCCATATAAAAAACTCTATTATCATCAGTAACTTTCACTAACTGGTTAACATTCTCAGCATTAAGTTGTTTTAGAACCTTATTATTTACGTCAAAACTAAACAGATTATTGTTGGCCCTAATATATAGGACTGTTCCGTCCTTGTTTGAGATGATTTCGCTTAGGTTTGATAACTTGGGTGAAGATATCAAATAAGAACGTTTCCATCCTACTGGTGTTAACGAATATCGCGTTATATCTCCGAAGCCAACATTGTTACTATCATAGCCCTGGTAGGTATAAAAAAGATGTTCGTCACTAGCAGCCATATATCCAGACCCGCTTGTAACCAGAGTCACTTCGCCATTAAGCTTGCGTAAATAGTAGCTACTCGAGTTGTAATTGTAATAATAATAGGTATTACCGGCACTCGTTACTGTAAATTTAGGTGAAACACTATTATAACTATAATAAGAATTAGGGATGCTACTGCTTGTATTGTTTCTTGTGTCAAAATACCATAGATCGTTACTACTCCTTTTGGCATAAACAACCAAGTTACCTGCAAAATCAGTTTTTAATTCAATAATGTCAGTCTCATCAGTTAATTTCCTGTTTACGTTTGTGGTTCGATCATAAAGGTAAAGTTTGTTGAGATCAGCGGTATTTAAGTAAAATATCTTGTTTCCATTGCCGGAAACAACCATTTTATTTGCATTAACCCCGGGGACTAATTTATAACTACTTTGTAGTTGAGTACCTGCCCCAGCGGTATCAACATAATTAGAGTTTATCGTTATTTTTTCAACCCTACCTTTGGAAAACGTCTGTGGGTCTGACTGGGTTGTTAAGACGGTTGGCGTGGTACCATAAGTGACCGGAGTAGAACCAGTTGTCTTATACCGCACCGATCCATTGATGAACTGGGTATAACTATTGGGCATCTTTGAGATGTCCAGTTTAGTTACAGGTGAATATTCAGTTTTCGCCTCATCCCAATACCAAGTGGAAAACTCGTTGGTTATTATTTGTAAATTACTTGCATATTTCAACGCTCCTCCGCCACTTGTTTGCTTCAAATCCAAAGTAACTTTATTCCATTTTCCGCTTTCTAAATCTTCTCCTACCTTAAAATAACCATCATGATTCTTATCGTTTGTTATTTCTTCATCACGACCGTCTGCTTCATCCCAGATCCAAAAACGTACTATTTTTGCGTTACGCCCTGGCTTTACCCAAATAGTAACCTTGGAGTTTACATCGGTATCCATATACTTAAAAGGGCTCCTGAACCAGTAGTGACCCCAATTATACGGGTTATCATCCTGGGTATTAACCATAACCGAATACTTTCCAACTGCTTTGTCATTACTCGAGGTGACAGGACCTGAAAAACGTCCTGTTAAACCGTTGATGTTTTCCCCTTCCCAGGACCAATTGGGCTCAAAGTCTAATTTGTAAGTGGTGTATTTGTCTACGGGTAGAGGGCTCCCATTGTCGTAGATAGTTTGATGTTCTGCAAACGTCCGGGCACGGGAGGAAATGCGGAGGTCGTCGATGATGCCGTTAGGTTGACCAGTCCCACTATAAGTTGAACCAAAATACATATTTGTAGCAAGCGGATAGGTTGGTTCAACATAAGAAACTTTAGAACCCACCTGTTGCCCGTCAATAAACATTGTTAAATAAGAACCATCGCCCCTGAGACTAAATCTATACTTATTACCTGGGTTTAATACTGGTTCTGTACCAGAATAAGTAGCGTATTGTGTACCATTAGAATAAACTTCAAGATATGGTTTTCCTGATGAATTTATTACTACTTGGTATAAATCTAAAGGTGAAGAATTGTTCCATAATTGCCACAATCTACTGTCTTTTAGCTGAGTGGTAATCGGTTCAAAAGTAAACTCTATCGTCCAATTACCCTTATTAAATACCCCTGCAGTGGGAATGGTTAGGGTTTCGGGGGAACGGGTGGAATCGTCCAGGATGTGGCGTAGGATTTTACTTCTAATTGTACATCGTCGACCCATATAGTACCTTCGCTACCATGATACCCATAAATGTAGAGTGCAACATTACTATTTAAGTCCCAATCACTGTCTATTGCAAAAGTAGCTTGCACTCTCTCCCATATCCCGACCTGAGTCGCGTATTTATATGGGGTTCCATTTGGCCCAAAACTATAGCTTCCGGTGGAAATAAGTTTATGGTACAAACCAAAGGCAACGGGCCTAGAAATTGTGTCAACTTTAATCCACATGGAAACGGTAATCTTAGTTCCAACTGTCCATCCACGTGAAGCAGGGGTTCCTAATCCTTGGCTTACGCCTAGCCAACGATGGGATAACCCAAAGGAACCGTTTAGATCCTTAAATTCAAAGCATGGAGTATTATTTCGTCCCCCATTGCCGATAAGGTGTGCGTGATATCCAATTGATGGACTTGGGACTCCGCTATTATAACCTGTAGACCAGTTTGTAGGGGCTAAAGTACCATTCAGAGATTCATCCCATCCTGGATGATAATTATCGAAATAACTATTAAAATTCGAGTTCAAAAGAAGGTTTGTCGTTCCTTCTTCAATCTTTAACCCCTGCCCAAATTTGCCGGCCTCAAACTGCGGCTGAACCGCATAAGCTACCCCTGAATTTCCCAACGCAAACAACAGTATAAATGCTAAAATAAATAAAGCTTTCTTATGCACAAACATTTCATCCTTTCGTAAATAGATTTAGGTTATAAAAGTGCTTCTCAATCGTTTAACCGGCACATCCTAAGGAAACAAGCCTCGCATACTTTTACACTATCCACCAAAATCCTCTCCTTTTGTAAATTTTCGACTATATATTCGCTACTTTTTCTCCCTTTTCCTTTCCATTTATAGTAAAATATTCCTCCATTTTACGACAAAATTGGTCGATAACCGTCGAATCCAGGTGGGTTCACAAAAAAACTCAGGCTATAGTAACATAGCCCGAGTTATTACGTACCGACTATTTATTTACCTACAATCGATTACTCCGGAGGGGATAATTAAGTTCAGTCAAAAGTCCTGTTCGTCTTGATTTAACTTCGGCAAGCCACGGTAGTGACTCGGATGTCTCCTGGCACATTCACAAACTCATCAGAGCTTATCCACCACCATAGTAATCAGTACCGCAAACAGGATTGCCGGCAGCAGATTCCCTACCCGGATGACCTTAATGCCCAGGATGTTAATCCCTATCCCCAAAATGAGTATTCCCCCTGTGGCGGTCATTTCCGCCACCACATGGGGACTTAAAAATTCCTTTACGGAAGCAGCGGCTAAAGTAATACTTCCCTGATACAACAACACAGGTATAGCCGAAAAAATAACCCCGATACCCATTGTGGAGGTAAAAATAATTGCGGAAATTCCATCCAGCATGGATTTTGCAAACAGGGTGTCTGTCTTCCCCGTCAATCCATCCTGAATTGAACCCATAATAGCCATAGCCCCTACACAATAGATCAAACTGGAAGTAACAAAGGCCTTGGAGATTCCACCCTCACTGCTTCCTACCTTACTCTCCAACCACCTGCCCAATCCATCCAGCCTGTCCTCAATAGCCAGCAGCTCGCCGATAATCCCACCTAAAGCCAGGCTGCCGATTAAAATCAACTCATTTTGGGTCTTGAAGGCCATTTTCATACCGATTAAAAAAACAGCCAGCCCTAACCCCTGCATTACTGTGTTCTTAATCCCGGCAGGAATCCCCCGCTTCACAACATAGCCAATCAGGCTGCCAATCACGATAGCCGCAAAATTCACCAATGTACCCAAGCCAATCATAGTTCTCCTCTTTCCCCAGCATATTCCGGCTGTTCTCCATCTCTAATCAATTCAGGTGTCCGCAGGTAGTCACAGGCGACCGACCCGGCCGGGGGAAACTACCCCATTTCCCTGGCTATTTGCTTAAGGGCTGCCACTGTCTGGCGAACATCCTCTTCAGTATTAAAATAAGCAAAGCTAAACCGGACGGTTCCCTGGGGAAAAGTCCCCAGGGACCTGTGCGCATCCGGTGCACAGTGAAGCCCTGCCCGGCAGGCGATTTCAAAGGCCTGGTCCAAAACAAACCCGATTTGCCCGGAATCCTGCCGGTCAAAGTTGACCGAGATCACAGGCGCCTGCTGTTTGCTATTGGCCGGCCCGTATATTTTGATACCCGGGACATGCTTTAACTCCTCCAGCATCATATCTGTAAGGTGTTCCTCATGACTGCGGATCTTATCCAATCCGGTCTCCAGAATAAACTTCACCCCGGCCCCCAATCCTGCAATCCCCACCGTATTGGGAGTCCCGCTCTCCAGCCGGTCCGGATATACATCAGGCTGCTCCGGAAACTCCGAGCTGCTTCCGGTACCTCCGTACTTCAAAGGAGTAAGGCTTATACCCTCCCGTACATAGAGTCCCCCTGTCCCCTGAGGCCCAAAAAGCCCCTTATGCCCTGGAAAGGCCAACAGGTCAATCTGCATTTTCCCGACATCTATCTCATAGGTACCGGCAGTCTGGGCTGCATCTACAATAAAAAACACGTTGTTTTTCCTTGTAATCTCTCCAAGTTCTTTAACCGGGAAAATAGTTCCGGAGACATTGGAGGCATGAGTCATTACCAGAGCCTTGGTATTTTCCTTAATTGATTTTTCCACCTCTGCAACAACTATGCCGCCCTCCGGTGTAGCGGGTATCTTGGTTACTTCAATCCCCTGGCCTTGCAAAAAATGCAAGGGGCGGCTCACCGAATTATGTTCCATGGAACTGGTGATAATGTGGTCCCCAGGCGCCAATAACCCCCGTAAAGCCTGGTTCAAGGCCTCTGTAGCATTAAGGGTAAAAGCAATTTGCAAAGGATTTTTCACTCCAAAGAGCTGGGCCAATAACTCCCGGGTCTCATAGATAAGCCTTCCGGCCTGTAGGGCCATCCGGTGACCGGCCCTTCCCGGGTTAGCACCCAGTTGGGTCAGGCACTTCTCCATAGCTTGCAAAACTCCGGGAGGCTTTGGCCAGGTGGTAGCTGCGTTATCCAGGTATATCAAAGGATTTCCCCCCTTAGTTCCCATCGTTTCGACAGGGGCTGAATAGCCCTGTCCAGAACACCATGCATATAAGCCAGGAGTATGCCAAAATTCACCATGGATACTCCGGCTTCCCTGGCCAGACTTACTCTGTACAGCATTTCTCTACGGTTAAGCATACAGGCTCCACAATGGATGACCAGTTGAAATTCACTTAAATTCCGGGGAAATTCCCCCCCTGATACCCAGGAATACTCTAAAGGTCCGCCTACTCTGGCATCCAGAAGTTTCGGTATCTGTACCTGGGCAATATCCTTTTTCTGACGGTGGTGGGTACAACCCTCGGCAATCAGCACTTTTTGCCCCGGTGCCAGTCCATGTAGGTTATTGATAGCGGCCAGGGAGCTTTCCAGGTCTCCCTTATACCTGGCAAACAAAATGGAAAATGAGGTCAGGGGAATATCAACCGGGGTTGTCCCGGCAACCCGGGCAAAGGCCTGGGAGTCGGTTATCACCATGCGTGGCCTGGTTTTGACTGCTTCAAGGGCCAGCTTAAGCTCTCCGTCCTGAACGGTAAGGCCCATAGCCCTGTGGTCCAGGATATCCCGTAATACCTGTACCTGGGGGAGAATGAGCCTTCCTTTAGGGGCGGACTCATCAATTGGGGCGACTAGAATTACCAAATCTCCCGGACTCAGTAAATCTCCTACAATAGGAGCATCCAGCCAATGGTTAGGTAAATGTTTGATAAGTATTCGCTTTAGTTCTTCGATCCCCTGCCTTTGCAGGGCAGAAACTCCTACCGCCGGAACCTCCCTGGCGCTAAACCATCCCAAACACCTTTGTACACCAGCCCCGGTTAGATCGCTTAAGTCAACCTTATTTACTACCCCCAAGGTGGTCAGGCCTTTTTTCTTCGCCAGCTGGACAAGTTCTTCCTCCCAGGCCCCTGGAGGCTGGTCTACACTGACAACGATAATTACCACATCTGCCCGGTTCAGGACTTGCAGGGTTTTTTCCACTCTTAGCCGGCCCAAATCCCCGGTATCATCCACACCAGCTGTATCTACAAACATTACCGGGCCCAAGGGCAGGAGTTCCATGGCTTTATACACAGGATCTGTAGTAGTCCCCGGCTTAGGAGAGACCACAGCTAAATCCTGATTGGTCAGAGCATTGATGAGGCTGGATTTCCCGGCATTTCTCCTGCCCATGATGGCTATATGCAGCCTGTTGGCTTTGGGTGTTTCCAGCATAGCCAAATCCCTCCTTGTCCAGCAGTACTATCAAAAACTTCATTATATGCTGAATCTACAACTTCATTTAGTCTTGCGTAAACCCATACTTACCCTGATTGGCCTGGGAAGTTCGCGGCCTAGGGAAGTTACCAGTTCAATTGCCCGTTCCAGGTTTACAGCTGCTTTATTCGAATAAATTTCATAATTGGCCCGGTACCTTTCCGGAGTTGCGATAATCATGAGGGTGTTAGCTCCCACCTGTAGCCCTTTGGCCTGCGCATCGGGATTAAGGGTTGCCAGGGCAGTTGTTGAAGGTATGAACACATTTTTTAAAACCAACCGGGCAACTGCAATAGTCTTCAGTGTAAGCTCTTCCGATCCCGGTTGATGCCCGGCCAGAGGAGTATTGGCCGCAGGAAGAAAAGGGCCTATACCCACCATGTGAATGCCCTTTTCCTTCATGAACAGGATATCATCAGCTAGATCTTCAATCGACTGGCCCGGCAGTCCGATGATGTTTCCCGAGCCGGTACGGTAACCCAGGTCCCTCAGGTTTTCGGTACTGTGAACCCGTGCTATGTAATCAGCTCCCGGGTGCATTACAGCGTAGAGCTTAGGATTGGCTGTCTCTATTTTTAATAAAAAATTGTTTGCCCCTGCCTCCCTGAGTAAGCGGTACTCTTCAGCAGCTCTTTCCCCGATGCTGAGGGTAATGCCCAGCTTGGTGGCCTTTTTTATAGCTTTTACCAGGGCAACAAGCATCTCAACAGTGTAACCAGGATCTTCCCCGGATTGGAGGATTACTGTTCTGATACCCATCCTGAATAGATTTTTGGAGAGTCCGACTATTTCCCCCGGTTCCATCCGGTATCTTAACAGTTGGGAATTATCCCGGCGCAGTCCGCAGTAACAACAGTTTTGGCGGCAGTAGTTAGAAAATTCTATCGCAGCCCTGATGTCCACTACATCTCCTACCACCTGCCGGCGCATCCGGTCCGCCAGGGCATAGAGTTTCTCTACCAGAGGCAGCTCCTGTAAGGACAGCAGGTAGATTAGCTCATCCCTGGTGAAATCCTCACCTTGGGCAAGTTTACCGATTACGGACTGAAATTCCTTGGGGAGTATTCCTGTTAACAGGGAACCTGCCCCTTCAAGCTTTTGTGGTTCCAGAGGGTAGATGCCTTCAAGCTGCACTCCCCCAAGGAGCTCCTTTACCCTGGACAGGTCTGCTGTCCTGACTTTAATAGCAGTATTACACACACTTCCCAGGTAGCCAGGCACCGGTATCAGCTGACGGGGCACATGATTGGCAACAAGAAGCTGATCAGCCCGCAGCATGTGGTTGGTTGAGGAGCAGACGATGATAGAATAGGGTGCAGTCATGATGGTTCACCCCTGGCACAATTATAGCTCACCGCTTAATGTAATGGTTTAAGTCTCGCCCGTGTTATACCTGACTTAATAGTATAAATCCCTGCTGCCGTGCTCAATCAAATTAAGCTTATGCCTAATTGTATCCTTGACTCCGGGTTGTAAATTCTCCAGCCATGAGGCAATGAGGACTTCTCCCAGCCTGCGGGTTTCGGGGGATGCGTAGTCCAGTAAATTTTCCTTAAATGTCAGGATGGCATTTAGGTTACAAAAGTTTTTAATTTCTCCTGTCTTAGCTAAATCCATAAAATCTTTTCCGGTCCGGCTGTTACGGTAGCAAGCAGTACAGAAACTTGGCAGGTAACCCTTCTGACAGATGCTGTGTATAACCTCATCCAGGCTCCTGGTATCCTCCAGGGAGAACTGGCTGTTATCCTCCCGTTCCTGCCCGTAGCCTCCGGGGGAAGTACAGGAACCGGCGCTAATCTGCGATACCCCCAAAGAGAGCAGTTCATCACGAAGTTGGGGAGCCTCCCTGGTAGAAAGAATCAGCCCTGTATAAGGTACCGCCAAGCGCAGTACGGCCACTATTTTGCGGAAGGTTGTGTCGTCTACCGGCACCGGAGGTAGCTGAATGGCAGCGCCTTGCGCTTTCTTCATCCGGGGTACGGAAATGGTATGGGGTCCCACTCCAAAGTTGTCCTCCAGATAGGCTGCATGCTGAAGTAGGGCCAATAGCTCGAATTTGTAATCATAGAGCCCAAATAAGATTCCCATGCCTACGTCATCAATTCCTGCAGCCATGGCCCGGTCAAAAGCAGTTATCCTCCATTCGTAGTCCTGCTTCCTTCCAGAATGCAGGTACCGGTATGTAGCCGGGTGGTAGGTTTCCTGGAAGAGTTGATAGGTCCCAATGCCTGCGGCTTTTAGGACTTGGAAATCCTCCACACTGAGGGGGGCAATATTGACATTTATGCGGCGAATTCCTGTATTTTTATAAATCAAGTCCATGGCCCTGGATACATACTCAATAGGTGAAAAATTAGGGTGCTCACCGCTTACCAAAAGGATGCGCTTGTGTCCCTGATCTTCCAGAAGCTTGGCCTGATCAACAATTTCTTGATCAAACAACACCTTTCTGGTAATTTCTCTATTCTCTATACTAAACCCGCAATATCGACAGTTGTTTGTACAATAATTGGAGAGATAAAGGGGTGCAAAGATTACAATCCGGGGTCCGTAGATTTTATGTTTAATTTGCCTGGCTGCTTCGTACGTTTGTGCCCACAACTCCTCGTCATCCAGTTGAAGCAGGAAAGCAACTTCTGATATAGATAAACCCTTGAGCTCCAAAGCCTTATCCAATATTTCCCTCAGTTGTCCGTAGTCCTTAAGGTGGACCTGAGCCAAATTGTTCTCGATTTGCTGCAAGTTGATGATTGCCATGCTATCATCTCCTAAAGCTTGTTTGAAGACAGCCTGTTATCGTCCATGATACCATAAAACCGGGTCAAATAAAAATAGAGCTCCTAAGAGCTCTAGCTTGTAATCCGGATATTTCTTTTTGCGTTATAGGGATGGAAGATAGCATCAATCAGTTCCTGCTGATGGTCCAGAATTACTGTAGCACTGTGCATGAATTCCTTTTTCAACTGGTAACGCAGGTCGAAGAAGCGAACAATGTGTTTGGTCCCCTCAGTGTAATAGCTTACATGAAAGTGGGGTGTAAAATCCTGGAATATGCTTCCGATAGCACTTTTCAGGGCTGCTCTAATGGCTTCGTTTGGCTCCTCTTTAGCCAACTGCTTAGTCACAGTTACACCTGCTTTAAAGAGATGAACCTGTCCAAGCACATTACCACTGCCGGTTTCCAGCAGGTAATCCCAACTGAAAATACCTACTACAGAAGGAAGTAGTATCAATTGGGATACTTTTTCTCCATTATGGAATTTCAAAACTCTTTTGCGGAGAATTTCTTTCATCAACCAACGGAATCCCAGATATCCTAACAATGCTAAGCCTAAATAGCCTTGATTCAATCTCCCGTCTCTGGCAGCCCAAATCATGGCTGCAAAAAAAGCCAATAAAACAGGATCAAAAATTTGAACTAAATTAAGGGTAAATTTCTTGGAATTCCAAGGTCCAAGAAGTTGGGCTCCATACGAATTGCAGATGTCGAAAAAGGTATGGGATAATGCTCCCAAAAGGGTCCAGATAAACAAAGTAACTAAGGACCAGTCCGGATAAATCAAACTCAGCAATCCGCTGATTAGGCCACTGGTCAAAATCAAACCAGGCAGGGAATGACTAAACCCCCTGTGATGTTTCAGGTAAACCATATCTCCTTTTAATTGAAGCACTATATCCAAATCCGGTGCTACGGCACCCAGCGCAGAACCCAGGAAAATTGGATTAGTCCAGGAAAAAGGTTCCCCGGAGAGGGCCGCCAGTCCGGCACCAATAACCAGATGTGAAATAGGATCCATTTGTATCACCACCTTATCTAAAAACCCCATGAATAGCTGAAATAACTTATACTTCATTCCACTAAGAGACATCCATGCCACTGAGTGGCACCATCAAAAGAAGTACGCTGAAGTACAAAAAAAACAGCATGCTAATTATAACATACTATTTAGGACAAGAGTTATTGTAAATTCTGGTATTTTAGTGTAGTCTCCAGGACAAGAGTTCGGGTTTTGATATAACCATTTGAAAACTTTTTTCTGTCAGGAATTCTTTTAGCCATACGGGTTCAAAGCTATAAATACTTTGATAAACGGAAATAAAATCTGCAATTCTACCCATTAAATCACCCGGCTTTTTAAGTTTTAAGCTTAAGGTTTTAGCCGAAAGCTCTGAGTTTAGCTGTCGCTCTTCCCGGGATAATCTTTCCATGGCCATTGTCCACTTGCCTCCTATAGGATGGCTATCCAACTCCAACCCATAGCAAGTAAAAGTACGGCACATCAGCGATTTAGCTTCCCTGGGGAGGTAACAACCGGTTTCTGTTAAGAAAGTACACTTCTCAGTTATACAGTCATAGGAGATTCCGTGTGGCAGCAGCCGGCCTGTAGTTTTATTAAGAATTTCAGACAACAGCTCCGGATGATTTAGCGCAATAAAACCTAAGTCCCCCCAGAAGAGTGTGCTTTTTATTTTGCAGCAGCCCGTCCTAGAGTCCAGTGGGCAATGATAACACAAAGAGGATAGGATCGAACTTCGCCATCCTTTATCAACAAAAGTCATGTTTATTAGAATTGAACTCATTTTACACCTCTGTGTTACCGGGATTTGTTTCACGTGAAACATTATTGAATTACTCCTATGCTATCGCTGTAACCCTCCCTAATTGGAAAGAAGGGGGTTTTCCTTAACAACCTTCTTGTTAAGGAAATATCCACAGCATTCATAAAGCATATTTCTTTAACGATTACAACCCAAGTTTTGTTTCACGTGAAACATTAAAACTCTTGGACACCAAGTACCAGTTCCAAAATTCTGTTAAAATCATCGTCGTCATAGTATTCTATCTCAATTTTACCTTTTTTCCCTTGGGACTTTATTTTTACGGCGGTTCCAAACTGGCTGCGCAGTCTATCTTCGGCCTGAAGAAAAATAGGATTTACCGGAGATTTTTTGTTTTCCGTTTTGTCAGCTTTTTCTATATCAGTCTTTTCGAAACTCTTAACTAACTCTTCAGTCTGTCGGACAGATAAGCCCTTTTTCCTAATTACCTCCACTAATTGTAATTGTTTCTCTCTGCTCTTTATTCCTAGCAGCGGCCTAACATGCCCTGAAGTCATTTCCCCACTGGCT
>JAJZTU010000310.1 GCA_021848765.1 Bacillota bacterium | reverse complement strand
GAACAAACACAATTCAACGGGTGTCATAAGCCTAAAGTGACCATTGAAAACATTTTTGTTAACCATTACTTACTCCTCCTTGTATGGTATACACCAAGCTAAGATTTCTTTGAGTTTTTAAAAATGCGGCTTCAAACTCCTTTTTCAAGACCACCCCCGTTTTCATGTAGTCATTCGATGATATATCTACATTTTTGGGGAGTACTATTCAAAATTTCAACCTCACGAGACGTTTATTACCCGTTTTTTATTTGGGTTTTGAACTTTTCATAAGGAGCTTTCTGTCTAAATTTCTAAGTCCACCATAAAAAAATGTGTAGAGGCAAAGTATCTTTCTTTGTTTGTGTTAGACTGAACACTTAAAGTAAGGATTTAATTTTATGATTCGTAAATTCCTGTATACTACTACGAATTACTATTGTTTGATTTAAATCCATAAGTCTTTGTACTGCCTCATAAACCCCATCTTCGTCTTCACCCTGTTGAATTGCTTCTTGAACTTTTGGTAAGCACATTTTGTTTTGCTTCTAATATAGAAACTTGATGGACAGCAGATCGTATAGCCGCTAATTGTAGAAGAATTTCCTCTGATGACTTATTCTCATCAATCATTTTCTCAATTGCCGCAAGCTGTCCGCGAATGATGCGAATTCGATGTAACACTTGCTCTTTTTCATTTAGCTTTCTTTTTAACTCCTTTCAACATTCCACTTTGACATCATTGATTTTAAAGAACAAGTGTCACAATAAAATCACGTTTTTTTAAACTATTTGTTATTTTCAAGAGCATCAATGCCGCAAGGAAAGGCGAGCTAAATAAGCCAGCCTTTCCTTGTATCTTTATGTAACAAAAAGTAATAGGAAATGTGACAGTTCTGTGACATTGAAGTTTTATAATTAATTTCGATTTTAATCTACCCCTCAAAATCTTTTTAGGCTTTACGAATGAATAACTAAGCGGAGTGATAAAGATGATGTTGTTAATCACGCTATTTGACGGGAGTTTCGGAACCGACAATAACGGGGATGATCCACGTTTGTCACCGACATTGGCAAGGCGTTTTTCTTTCGTCCACTAACAGAACAAGCCCTTTGGGGTAGGGCTTGTGAACAACCTCTAAAACATCAGAATTGCGTCATACCTCTCTTTAGGATGAAGTCGGAACTTTAAGTCGTCGATTAACAAATACCACTGAGTATCTAATTCTACTCTGGCCGGAAAATACCGATCCTTCACCCGGATACAAATTGAATCACCGCAATGAATGGGGCAGCAATAGGTTGTGCCTTCATAGGCGTGCCATCGTTTGGATGAGGGCAGGTATACAAGTTTGTGAACGTATCGCATAGCAGTCCCTCCATCAATGTTCTTTGTACTCTGTCAAAATCCTTGCAACATGAATGGCATCTATTAATTTTTCTTTACGGACGACCGCATCCAGTAGGCAGGCCGTACAGACGTTGTTAACCTCGCGGGCAATACCGCGAGTGTGGGCGTAAACGGCATCAATGGCTTCCGTGGTAAAAACAGGATGCCGTGCACCGGCTACCTGCAACTGGTGCTCCACATATTTTCGTGTCTCGTCTAGTTCAAGGCCCCCCAAGTGGTAGCGAATATTCATCCTTTGTGTAATTGGTTTAAATAGGCGCATTTGCAGCGTGGCTCTTAGTTCGGGTTGGCCGACCATGATTAGGGAGAGTGGTGAGACGGAGTCAATCTGAAAGTTCGTTAAAAAGCGGATTTCCTGCAGCATGTCGCCCTGTAAAAGGTGGGCTTCATCGATGACAACGACGGCAATTTTCTGCTGACCCTCGTAGAAATCCCAAACGGCACTTTCGAATTGCCTTTTTGCCTCGCTGCGCAAGAACTGAGGAGTAATCCCAAACTGATGCAACAGCTCCCGGTAAAAATCCCGCGGTTTCAGGGATGAGTCGCACAGGTACATAAACCGGTATTTGGTTAAATCCAACCCGTCCCGCAGCGCACGGATAGCAGTGGATTTGCCGGCCCCAATCTCGCCGGTCACCAGGCCAAAGGAACGGGTTTTGGCCATGTAGTTTAGTCTAGCCACGCATTCTTGAAAGGAAGCCGACGGGTACAGCTGGGACGTTGGGATTTCTTTCGTAAACGGGGTGCTTTGCCAGCCGAAGAATTGACGGATCATCAGGTAAGCCTCCCTTCGAGCAGGTTAGAAAGACCCTGCTGCGCCTTCTCTTTTTGTTCTGTCATGTACTTTTCGTAAGCCAGTTCCACATAATTAAGGCCGGTTTTAGGGGTAGGTTCCGGCTCAGGCTTTAACGGCCCTGCCACAGGTTCTTTCGCCTTGGTGCGTTGCATGGACAGTTTTTGCAGTATGCGGGCATCCTGAAGCCGCTTCCCGTCTTTCCAGACTTGGATAACAGACATATCGTAAGGGTCAAAGCGGAGTTGAATGGCTTCACCCGCAAATCCTGCTTCAACCTCGTAAATCGTTCCCATCAGGGAAATGCAGTTGGTTTTATCCACCTTCCGTGTTTCCTCCAACAGGAAGATTTCTGCCAACTCATGGGGAGGAATGCGGCGGATTTCGTGCTCACATTTGTTGTAACGGTCGGCTGGCCGTTGTTTAAAACTATTGTGGATTTTTTGGTGGTACGCTACCTCCAGCCACGCGGTAAAAAAGCGGTTTAGGTCAGCCAGCGTCTTAATTTTCCCCTGTTCAATGAGGTCATAGGCTTCCGGCACGAAACTTAAATCAACAAAGCGAAAGAATTTTTCCTGTTTGCCGCGTCCTTGGGGGCGGCCCGGCTTCGTATGCTTAAGCTGTGTTCGTAGCCGGCCACAAATCCGCTCAAAGTGATGGGAAGAATAAATAGCTCCGTTGTCTACGTAAATTTTCTCGGGAATTCCGTGCTTTAAGATCGCCTTCTTGAAACAGTCCTCAAGCCTGGGCACACGCTCCTCGAAATAAAACTGGCCGTGTACCACGTACCTCGAATAATCATCCAGAAAAACAACCAGATAGGCGAGTTTTTTCTTTCCCTTCTCATTCGGGTGGGGCAAATACAATGTGTGCTGCACATCACCCTGCCAGCAAGCATTTCTGTAATCAGCTTCAAAACGACTAAAGCCACGGCTTTCTCCTTTTTCCAGTTCCTTGCGTGTCATTCCACGGCGGCGCAACTGTTTGGAAAGAGTGCTTTCCTTGAGCGCTCCCGGCTCGACAAACCGGGCAAGTTCTAAAATGGCCATAATCTGTCGCACACTGCGCGTAGGATTCTCCCGCTTTAAGGCGATTGCTTTTTCCAACACATCAGGCGCAATTTGTTTGCACTGCAGTTTGTCCGCCCGTACGGAGGGTAATAGCGCTTCCCAGCCGCCTTCCCGGTAGGCTTTGAGATACCTTTCCAGAGTACGCAGGCTTACCTTTTTGGTTTGGCTGTAAGGAATGTCGTAGGTATGGCTGGCAATCTCCCTAAGTAGCGCAGTTTGTTCTCCCTGACTTAGCTTCCGTGTGACAGCGGGAGCAATGAGTCCATAGCGGAAGTTAGCAATCTCCTGCCTCTCTTTTTCGTCCATCTGCATCGTTCCTTCCTCTTTGTTCTGGTCACTTGTAACCAGTACCAGTATCCCATAGAGATGACAAAGTGGGCAGGAGCTAAAGTTTGTAGGATTTTCCCTTGGATCAAAGACCCAAAGGAAACCGCATGCGAAAATGGGTAATTATTGTATTCTCACCGCTGAGTGGCGGTAACCAATTTGCTTCGAAAGAGGAATATCGCGGTCCAGGGCAAACCAAAAAAGCCCCATAGAGGGGCAACTGCAAATCCGGGTGAATTCTTGCGAAGTTAAATCCACAGGTTGGCTGGAAGCCGGGTATTAAGTACACCGAAATAGCCCATAAAGCCCATAAGGGATGGGCTTAAATCTAGCTTATGAAGATATTTTTCCACCAGGGTGGTTAGCCAGCGCACAGTATCCATGGGGGTTGGATTTACCCCTTGGGAATGTAGCCGTAACAGGTCTTCATTCACGCCTGCTCGAATCAATTCACCGGCTAGCCACTGGGCCGCCTCAC
>JAJZTU010000309.1 GCA_021848765.1 Bacillota bacterium | reverse complement strand
CCAGTTTTTCCGATTGAACTAATTGTGACTCTATAGCGGTTTGCTGAGTAACGTCCTTAAAGTACTCAACAACTCCTTTTAAACGGCCGTTCCGCTTAAAGACCGGATAACCGTAAACATCGTAAACATCGTAAATTTCCTTATTTAACCCTTCAATAAACTGGTAAGTTCTTTTCATATCGGAAATACCGGCCAACATGGGGCAGGTATCACAAGGTTCCGTCCTTTGATGGATAATTTCGTAGCACTTTTTTCCTCTGGTTTCTTTAGCGCCCAATTGAAATATCTTTTTTGCCGTTTCGTTCGACCTGATGATTTTGTGCTCTGTATTAATGATCACTATAGCATCGGTAATTGCCCGGAAAGTATCTTCCCATTCCCTTTCTCGCTGAAGAACCTCGGAGAAAAGCTTGACGTTATTCAATCCAACGGACAGGTGCTCGGCCAGTTGTTCTAAAAAAGCGACATCCTGGCGGGAATATGCTCCCTTGAGTTTGCTTTTAATCTTTAATATACCTATAACTTGTTTTTTTACTGATAAGGGGATCAGCACAGCCGAGCCCGGACAGTCCTCATTGCTCACTGTCAGACCTAAATTTTCCGCTTCATCGGGAAGAATTAAACTTCTTTTATTTTGGATAATATACCGGCAAATTCCATTGGGACTGCAGGAGTTGCTTTTAAAACGCTCTGCGCCGGGATTACCTATGACACATTTACATTCCCCGTCGACAAGCATGGATAAACTAAAATCATTGATAGGGATAACCCCGGTTAATTCCACCAGCAGCGAATTAATGATCTGTTCAATAGGCAAATCAACATTAAATGACTTGGCAACCTGGTTGATAATTTCCAGTTGCTTGTTCCGGAGGGTAACTTCATCTATTTTTTGCTGTAACTCAACATAATAATTTTTCTTGGAGGACCTGATGCCGGTTAACATTTCGATGATCTTGACTTTTTCCGGTTCCATGGCAACACTCCTCTCCTGCATAAATTATAGTGCAGCCAGGAATATTTTTATCACGTCATCTATCTGGACATCCCTTGGGTTTGTAACCAGACAAACATCCTGAATAGCGTTTTGGCTTAATGTTTCCAGGTACTCATCAGTGAAACCTACTTTGGAAAGTTTTTCCGGAATACCTAAATCCCTTGATAACCCCCGGACCGCTTCCACCGCCTGTTGGGCAGCTTCCCGCCTACTGACCGGGCCGGCTCTTTGGCCCATAGCCTCCGCAATGGCACCGTACCTGTCTACAGCAGCCGGTAGATTAAATTCCATTACGTAAGGCAGTAAAATAGCATTGGCTTCTCCGTGAGGCATGTCCAAAAGTCCCCCTAGCTGGTGACTCATAGCGTGGGCCAGGCCCAGAATAGCATTGGAAAGCGCTAACCCTGCCTGCAAACTGGCCATGGCCATAGCCCCTTTGGCCGTCAAATCGGAGCGGTTGGACATTGAGACCGGTAGATACTGGGTAACAAGTTTGACGGCATTTAAGGCCTGGATATCGGTTAAGGGAGTTGCCGCCAGTGAGACATAGGCTTCGATAGCATGAGTTAAAGCATCCATACCGGTATATGCCGTCAGTTCGCTACCCTTGGTAACCAAAGTCTGAGGATCAACCAGGGCAATATCAGGAATCAAAGATTTCGAACCGATGACCATCTTCATCCGTCGTTTGGAATCAGTAATTACCGCAAACTGGGTTACTTCCGAACCTGAGCCGGCTGTAGTCGGGAGGGCTATCAAGGGCGGTAACGCGCGGCGGACTTTGTCCACGCCCTCAAAATCACTGATATGTCCTTCGTTGGTACTGAGCAAGGCAATTGCTTTGGCGGCATCAATAGAACTGCCGCCGCCTACCCCCAGCACGGCATTACAACCGGACTCCAGGTATCGCTCCAATCCGCAATGTACTTCGTAATCCTTGGGATTACTGGTTATTTCGTGCCAGGTTGTGTAATCCAGACCAGCCTCTCTGATATGAGGGAGAACCTTATCCACCCAACCGGCGGCTATCACTCCGGGATCACTGACTACGAAAACTTTTTTCACCCCCAGCCGGGCTAAACTTTCTCCAACTTGTTCGAGGGCACCCCGCCCAAAGATGATTTCCGGAGCAACAAATTTGTATAATTCCATCTGCCATCACTTCCCAAACTGTTTGCGTTTATTTCAATTAACATATCAATTTAACTTGCTAAACTCCTGTATCGGTTTGAATTATGCCTCAACTGCCCTCAGCGCAGCATTGTAAATCTTTTTTAGCGGCACCCCGTATGCCTTTGCCTTTGCTTTGCAATCCTCGTATTCCGGCGCACAGTTGACAATATTTCCGTCCAGCAGGGCTTGTTTGATTCTAATTGCACCGAAATCAGTCTCAACCGTTACAATTTCCCGCTGCAGGCAAAATCTCTGCCACTTGTTGACCCGGATGCCGATTGTCGATGTTTCCATGAACAAAACCCTGGCCAGTTCGTTGAGCTTCTGCTCGGGACATAACACCCTGATCATCTGGGCCGGCCGGTTCTTTTTCATCTGGATGGGAACCAGAAAAACATCCAGCGCCCCATACTTAAATAACTGCTCATAAATATAGTCAAAGAATTCAGGATTCATATCATCAAGGTTAGCTTCCAGTTCCATTACTGTTTCACTCTGGCAGTTAAGGCCGGGCAGAGCCTCTTTGCCCTCTTCCCCCAGAACGGCCCTGAGCAGGTTGGGAACTCCGAAATCCCGGGTTCCCGCTCCATAACCCACTTTACTTACACTCATCTGCGGCATTGGCCCACATGCTTCCGCTAAGGTTGACAAGATAGCCGCCCCGGTAGGAGTAACCGTTTCCCCGTTGTGTTCGGAACCATATGTAGACATACCTGTAAGCAATTCCAGTGTAGCCGGGGCAGGTACCGGGATTATCCCATGCTGGCATTTGACAAAGCCTTTTCCCATTGGCAAAGGTGAAACCACTATTTTGTCGACCTGTAAAAGCTGTAAACCTATGGCCGCCCCAACGATATCCACAATAGCATCAACTGCTCCTACTTCATGGAAATGGACTTTTTCCGGAACGGTCCCATGTATTTTAGCTTCGGCAAAAGCCAACCTGTTGAAAATATTGATGCTGTTTGCTTTTACCTCTGCGGCAAGTTGGCTTTGTTCAATCATCTGGATGATATCAGTTAAGTTCCGCCGGTGGCCATGGGGATGTTCATGAAGGTTGCTGTGATCGTGGGCATGGTGATGGTCATGGTTGTGCTCATGGTTGTGGTGATGTTCATCAACCACATCGAATTTCGTCGCACTAAAACCTGATTTTGTTACCTTTCTCGCCTCTATCCGGTAACCGTCTATGGAAAGCTTGGTCAGTTCCGCCCTAAGCAGCTCAAAATCCAGCCCCAAATCTAAAAGGGCCCCAAGAATCATGTCCCCACTAGCCCCGGCGAAACAGTCAAAATAAATAACCCTTTTGCTTGCAGTCATACTTCTCCTCCCTCTGTAAATTAAGATTTTCTTGCTAATACTCGCTCCCTTCTATAAATTTTAATGCCATCGAAGTTGGCAGGAACACAGTACCGGACGATAATAAAAAACGCACCCTCGCAGAAAATACCGTTCCCGTAAAGTGCTGTTTCTTTATAAAAATATAACTCTTAGTTGTAAGCATGTCTCTTATTGAAATTAATTTAATCCTTTATTTCCGTCAAAGTCAAAGATTTTAGCGTGATTGAGCAAAAAACCTCCGTAAAAAGCGTTCCGCATATTTAACCGGTTCATCCATTTCCCCTGTGTTTTTTCACCTGCAGACGATATGGACTTCTCAGCAAATGCCACCATGACAAAAATCCCGTTACCTCCATGTAACGGGATTTTTTATGCTACATTACAGGGAACGTAGCCAAAGCCCACGGTTTCAATCGTGGGATGAAGGCGACTCCCGTTTCGTTTCTTTTTGGGAAACTATTCAGCGATACATTGCCGAACAAAAGACAAGGGGGTGAAAAACTGAAACGCAAGAAGAAAAAATATGCTGAGTCGGGCCAACTTATCAGA
>JAJZTU010000308.1 GCA_021848765.1 Bacillota bacterium | reverse complement strand
CTCCAGTATCCGGTTACCCACTTCTAAAATCAAACTCATCATCCCAATCTGCCTCCTCTTCCCTTATCGAACCATCGTTAACCAATGCCTACTGTTTAAGTTGACAATGGTTTCAAAAAAATTTGACAGCGATTAGCCTTGCTGCCATGCTTACCCTAATTATATGAGTAATTAGTTTTTTAGTCAACCTTAGCAATAGGGTATGGTTAACAATTTTTATACTTCAGGAACTTATAAAACTCTTAGTGGAATGAAGTATAAGTGCAACTAAGGCTTCCGCCTTCGCTAGCGCTTGGCGCAAGCCAAGTTTTCTTTAGAGAGGTTTCCCTGCCCGCTTTTCCCTACAGGGAAAAATAGTGCTCCACCTTTGGGCTAAAACCCTGGGGCCAATAGCTACCTTCCTGGCAATTGAGGGTGTATTTGCCCTCGTAGCGGCCTTCTACTATTTTTCCCAGCACTGCAATAAAACGCTCCACATCCTCCTTGGTGTTATAAAGCCCAAAACTAATCCGTACCAACCCCGGCAGGTTCCGGCGGTCCCCGCTGGAAATCCGTTCCCACAATCCCTGCATTTCTTCAGGAGGAAAACCTAACAATTTAATTACGTAGGGATGCGCACAAAAACAGCCATTACGGACCCCGATGCCCCCTTCGGAGCTCAGGATGCCGGCCACCAGGCCGGCTTCCATCCCCTGCACGGTAAAACTAATCACCCCAACCCTGCTGTCACCTTCTTCCGGCTTGGAGGCTCCGAATATTTTCAATCCCGGGAGGCTGCCCATCCTCCGGAGAGCATAGGCAGTCAACCGGCGCTCATGCTCAGCCACTCTTTCCATACCTACTTCCTGGAGGATTTTCAGGGCTTTGGCCAGAGCCACCGCTCCGGCCAGGTTGGGCGTCCCCGCTTCCTCCTTGTGGGGAGGTTCCGCCCAGAGGACCGCCCCGTGAGTGACCAGTTCAACAGTCCCTCCTCCCACCTGGTCCGGTATCCCCTGGGCAAAAACTTCTCTTGGCCCGATGAGCGCTCCTGTTCCATAAGGAGCATAGAGCTTATGACCGGAGAAAGCTAAAAAGTCCAGGTGCTCCGGGTGGTCATTGGGCAACATGTTAATAGCCCTGTGAGGAGCCAGTTGAGCCGCATCTACCAGAATTTGGGCTCCGTACCTGTGGGCCAGGCGGGCCAATTGATGGACATCATTGACATATCCGGTAACATTGGAAGCTCCGGTCACTGCCAGCAGGCGCACTTTGCCCGCATTTTGCGCTAATTTCATTTCCACATCGTTTACGTCAAGTGCACCCTTGGCATCCACATCAGCATACATTACTCTGGCCCTGCCCCGCCAGGGGAGGTCATTGGAATGATGCTCCATTGCTGTGGAAATCACCACTGATTCGGGGGGAAAATACAAACGTCCTGCCAGTTTATTAATGGCCTCGGTAGTATTGCGCACCAAAACAATACTGTTTTGCTCCGGGTCCGCTTTTACAAAATGGGCCACCACCTGGCGTGCTTCTTCATATACCTGGGTGGCCACCTGGGATTTAAAACCCATCCCCCGATGCACATTGGAATACCACTCCATGAACTCATTTACCTTGCGTACTACCGCATTGAAGGGTGGTGTACTGGCAGCGTTATCCAGGTTTACATAGCTGGTTTTCTTGCCATTAAGTACCGGCACCATGGTCCTGTTTCCGGCCACCATGTTGGGGGTAATTAGCCGGGTTGCCTGGTTTATAAAAACACTAAGCATTGCCGTGACCTCCTATTAAAAATGCTTAGTACAGTTTACTCAGGCCAAAACAGATGGTGCAATTCCAGAAAAGAATTTCACTTCAGAAACTTGACTTGCACTTCCCTCCACCTACAACTTTTCCCCGGTATCATTCAGTAGCCTCAGAAAATCCCCTTTGTTGTACTTACCGGTTATCCGGATTCTTTTCAAGGCAAAAATGTTGTCACCCTTTCTCACCTGTCCCTGCGCTGTCGTCAAAGCCGCGGTGTAACCACTCTCCCGTACAATATTTACCACAGCCTTGTTGTATTTTCCGTATGGATAACAAAAATAGTTGACAGGAATACCCAGAGTGGTTTCCAGAGCACCCCTGCTTCCGGTAATTTGCTCTCTGGCTTTTGACTCCTCCAGGCCGGTTAACCGAAGATGAGTCTTGCTGTGGGAACCAAACTGAAACCCTTCTCCCAACATGGTACGGATTTCCTCCTCCCGCAAAAGGCTATTTCTGGGAAACCCCCTGGACTCGTCCCAGGCGTTGGTCTTACCTATCTGGTCACTGACCAGGAAAATGGTAGCCCGGAACCCGTACTTCTGCAGAATTGGTCTGGCCCAGTAAAAGTTATCCCGGTAACCGTCATCAAAGGTGATGACTACCGGCTTATCCGGGAGAGGCCGGCCATCGCGCAGATAGGCCACAACATCATCCAGATTGACGCTCTGATAGCCCAGGTTTGACAAAAGCTTCATCTGAATCTCAAAGTTTCTCGGAGGTACTCTCAGTCCCAATCCCCCTGCTCTTGGGTCAGGGCTAACTTTGTGATACATAAGGATAGGAATACTTGAAGATTCACCAGGTGCAATTGCAGGTTGTGATGTTGAGTTAAAGCATATACCTCCAATGATTACCAGCAGCAACCCAACCCCCAGGAACCTTTTCCCCATTTAAACCTTTCCCCCTTCTCTCCCCCGGCTCCTACCGTTTGTATCTAATATTTATTCAGGCACACAAAAAAATCGACCCTGTGAATTATCACCCAGTCGATTTTCCTGTTCTTGAGGATTCGTTTAGCTTTTTAGAAAGCGGATAGGTCACTTTTATCATTTCGCAGATAATAGGCTACCCAGGATATTATGCACAACAGGAGACTTGAGCAATTCAAACAATCCCCTGGTATTTATCCCTTGTCCCTTTTCCGCCTGACTAAGCGCAGGAAATAAACTCTCTTTCCCACTCTTCAGGGGTTCGAGAATTTTAATCAGGTTATCCAGTTCGTGGATAGCCTCTTTTACAGTCTGGCGCAGTTCCGCAACCCCCCGCAGAAATTCCTCGGTCCCGATTTCACTTCCCGGTGTGGCCCGGGTGGGCGATGTGGCCGTTTTGACAACTGTCGTATCCGCCGGTGAGGCCCATTCCGCCGGTGCTAACCGTTCTGCCAATGCTCCGGTTACCGGCTGTCCGTCACTCTTGAACACCTTGACTCTAGGCTTTTTCCTTGCACTCTTTGAAAATGCGTTGGTAACTGTCATGCTTTCAACTCCTTCCCGTTAGTCATCCTTCAATAGTTCCCCTAACAGTTCATTAGCTACCTGGCGAAATTTTGGTGAGTTAAGCACTTCTAAAATGTCGGCCGCCTGCCCTTCCTGACTTTCCTGACTTTCCCGACTTCCCTGATTTTCTTGAATCTCCTTGTTGCTTAGGCCGTCCTTGATTTCCACTTCCTTTAAATCAGCCATGGAAAAACCGGCCCTGGCTATTAAATTCTCACCTGCAAAACTCACCTTTTCCAGAGCTGCTTTAACCCGCAAACAGGATTCACGAACCCTCGCCACATTACCGTAAACATCACTTTCTGCACCCACCGGCGCAGCCGTTTTGGAGTTCACCTCTTTTGTCCCGCTCTGTGTTACGATCTCCTCACCCCGTTCCGGGTTCAATCTAGCCAGCAGCTGCTGCCTTCTTCTTTCCAGTTCACCAATCTTCCGGTCGTAACCTAGCTGTTGTTCCTGAAAATGATTAATTTCCCTTTCCAGCCGCCTAAGCTGCTTCTTTACATGTGATTTACCCACGAAACTTACCCCTCCTTAGGTGACACACCCAATGCAATTTTTTAGGACCTACCCAAAAAAAGGCCCTGGGCTGTGCACCCAGAGCCTTCTCTTAGTCCCGGAATACTAATTGACAGTAAAGAATCCAGGAAAGATGAAGACCTCTAAGAGGATGCCGGTTCTGTTACCTGACCTCGAAAAAACGCGGGAAAATATCCAGAATCAAGACAAAAAGCAGCAACATGGCCAGCCGTTTATTCCCACTCTTGGTGTGTTCA
>JAJZTU010000021.1 GCA_021848765.1 Bacillota bacterium | reverse complement strand
CCGGCTGGAGGCGTGTTTCCCCAACCAGGTGATGCCGCTGGGTGACGGGGTTCATTTCATCGTTACCGATACCGGCAACAGCCAGTTAATCAAATACCATGGCTATTCGACTTACGCCTCTGTTGACCTGCACATCGGTACCGACAGGAAAGCCAATAAAGTTTTCTCCGAGAGCGTCGGCTCAGCGGTGGACAGTGCCGGTAATGTTTACATATCCGATACCTTCAACCACAGGATCCAGAAGTTTGACAGCAACGGAAACCTTCTGGCTAAATGGGGCGGTAACAGCGGCGGCGGCGGACCCGACGCTTACGGGTACTACTACTGGCAGTTCACTACTCCCAAGCAGGTCTGGTATGACAAGAAGTATGACGATATCTACATTGCCGATACCGGAAATAACCGGATTCAGGTGTTCTCGCCCGGCGGGACCTGGCTTATGAACTTCGGTTATTACGACCTCCTCCTGCCGATGGGTGTCTGCACTACCAGTGACGGCAGCATCTACGCGGCCGATACGGGTCATAACAGGATAGTAAAATATAACGCTTTAGGCAGCTATGTGTCCAGCTTTGGCAGCGAAGGCATGGGTGACGGCCAGTTCAGGCAGCCCAGCTATATCGCGTCCGACTCTCTCGACAATATATATGTGGTTGACAGGATTAACAATAGGGTCCAGAAGTTTGACAAATATGGGAACTTCATTACCAAGTGGGGCACCAACGGCGGCATTCCCATGGAAGACCCGCTGGAAAACTGGGGCGAGGCTGACGGCGACCTCTTTCTGCCCATAGGCATTACCGTGGACAGGGATAACAACGTGTGGGTCTCCGACTCCTCCAACAACAGGGTCCAAAAATTTACCAACAATGGCGTTTTTCTCGAGAAAATCGGCAGCTTCAGCGGCACAGACGGCAACTTCTTCTCACCCTGGGGCATAGCGACCGGTAACAACGGGGAAATGTATATCACCGATGCCCTGTTGAATAGGGTAACTAAATTCGTCCCGTAAAAGTGGGAAAGTAAAAAAGCGGTACGTACCGGCTAACACCAAACCCCTATTCTAGTGAATAGGGGTTTTTATCAGGTTACTAGCATACTTGTTTTGTGGTATAATCTAATTAAAACTCCTTATGGGAGGGAAGCGTATGAAGCTGGTCAGGCTCGACAATGAAGAACTTTCCAATGCTATCACAGACGGCAATACTTATATTCAGGTTGGAAATCGAAAGTTCATGCTTTTTGAAGTCGAGGAAGTTAGTCAGCCCGGTTATTACGAGGTTACCGATTCGGAAGAAGAAATGTTATTATCGGAAGCCATGAATGGAGATAATCCGTCCCTTTCCAAACAGGAAGTGCTGGAACAATTATCCCGACGCAAGGAACAATGAATATTACGTGGAAACAGACAGCGTTACAATCCTTAATCCAGTTGGATTTATGGCGCGAAGACAAGGGTTGGTCGGATATCGGTGAATACTTGGTGGAAATCATCGAGACATACTTCAATCAACAAGACATGTCGGTATATATCCCGGGCAGGATCGTTTCGGTTAAGGGAATGCCCATAAACATGAGAATGGTGCTTATCTCGCCAGGGAAGTCAGCCCCTTATAAAGTGTTTTACCGGTATGACAAAAATGAAGTGGAAATTTTTTTAATTCGTCATCCGCATCAAAAACCGTTATATCAGCAAAGGGAAAGGTCTTAGACCTAGACTATTTAGCATTTTGTCTGATAAGTTCCATTTTCGTAGTCCAGACTTTTTCGCTCAAATCAACTGGGTAAACCTCCGGATTAACTTTCCGCAGGTATTCCGGCCAAAACAGACTTAGCTGGGCTTTGTGATATTCCCTGATTTCCGACAGGTTTGGCAGCTGGGAAATTTGCCGGCCGTTAATAAAAATTGGCTGCAGCAGTTCTTTTGCTTCAAATTGGTCTACCAGCTTATTAATCCAGGTATAAACCGGGTCAAAGAGCTTTATTTTGGCCTGGTTTTTTACGTTTTCCCCGGTCATGGCGATGTAATCGCCCTCGGCTTTTCCCGTTGCTTTATCAATGATCCTGTAAACATCCTTTGCCCCGGGAGTGGTTACTTTTTCGGGGTTACCGGAAAGTTTAATGGTGGGGATATATTCCCCGTTTTTTTCTTTGGCAACAATTTTACACACACCGCCGAGGGCCGGGTCATCAGCAGCCACTATCAGCCTGGTCCCGACTCCCCAACCGGTAATCTTAGCGCCTTGTGCTTTAAGTTCTGCGATTAAGTTCTCATCCAGATCGTTGGAGGCGATAATCTTAATATAATCGAGGCCGGCGGCATCGAACATTTTTCTGGCCTCGACGGAAAGATAAGCAAGGTCTCCGCTGTCCAGGCGGATACCTTTCATTTTTTGGCCTTGTGCTTCCATTTCCTTAGCCACTATAATCGCGTTAGGTACTCCGGATTTAAGGGTGTCATAAGTGTCCACCAACAGCACAACATTATCGGGGCGGCTTTCCGCATAGCTTCGAAATGCTTCTAATTCGGTATCAAACATTTGGACCCAGGAATGGGCCATAGTACCGACTACGGGAATGCCAAAGAATTTACCGGCTCTCACATTGCTGGTCCCGTCAAAGCCACTAATGTAAGCGGCCCTTGTGCCCCAGATTGCGGCATCAGCTTCATGGGCTCTACGGGTACCAAACTCCATTAACAGGTCGTTGGGAGCGACTTGTTTAATTCTGGCCGCTTTAGTGGCAATTAGGGTTTGATAGTTGACAAAATTTAATAAGGCGGTTTCCAGCAGCTGTAGTTCAAAAACCCTGCTTTCCAATCGAATCAGAGGTTCATTGGGAAAAACAATCTCCCCTTCTCTTACGGAATAAAGATTACCGGTAAATCTGAAATTGCGGAGCTGGTTAAGAAACTCAGCCTCATAATTTTGGGTTTCCCTCAAAAATTCAATGTCATCATTTTCAAACCTGAGATTATTGATGTAATCGACAACTCTTTCCAAGCCGGCAAAAACAGCGAACCCGTTTTTAAACGGCAATTTTCTAAAGAAAAGGTCAAAGACGCTTAATTTATTATGAATACCTTTTTTCCAATAACCATACATCATGTTAATCTGATATAAGTCGGTGTGGATTGTCAGGTTCTCCTTGTTCATTTTTGGATCCTCCCCGCTTACTGGATAATTTCGCTCTTAAAGCAAAGCTGCATTTGGTCGAGAAAAGTTTTGTGGTTTTGGGTAAAAGTGGCACAGCCCCTGGCGTGAACTACAGTCGCAAAGCCCTCGGCATTAGCGCCGGCCGCGGTCAGAAAGCAGCAAATATCTGTGCAAACACCGGTAATATGTACTCTTTTAACCTGATTGACTTTAAGCCATTCTGCCAAACCGGTATTAAAGAAAGCATTATAGTCTGCTTTTGGAAAGTACTGAACATTGGGATTCATCCGGTTTTCATTATACCAGTCTTTTAGCGGGCCATAGAGTTCCTGACCGGGAGTACCGACGATATTGTGTTTGGGCCAGGACCGGAAATGTTCATCATCCGGCCGGTGGGCGTCCATAGTAACCACAACCGCATTGCCGGCCTGCAGCATCTTATTTGCCTGTTCAATAATGTAAGGTACGATTTCCTGTGCCGGTTTACCAACAGTTAGGCCCCCGTCATCCGCCACAAAATCATAACTCATATCGACGATTAACAGCGCTTCTTTCATGAAAAACCACTCCTTTGTATCAGGCAGCGATAATCCTGTTTTGAAGTACAGTCCCCTGATTTAATATATTTTCGCTGTTATACGGGAATCTCCTGGTATGCTACTTCCTAATTGATGAATTTGCCGCTTAAATGGACGGAAATAGCAGTTAACCTGGATTTTTTTGAATAATTGAAAAAATTAGCAGGATTTTTAACATGGGAAGCGAAATACTATAGTCGGAATTTTACATAGGTTACTATAAAAAAATGATTTGAGGGGGTAGAGAAGAAATGTCAATGTTAGACAAGTCCTGCAAAGAATTTATTGAGGTATTGGCATCCAAGGCTCCTGTTCCCGGTGGCGGCGGCGCTGCCGCTCTAGGTGGCGCTGTAGGTATGGCGCTGACCAACATGGTAGGCAATCTGACTGTTGGGAAGAAGAAGTACGCCGATGTAGAAGACGAAGTAAAACAGCTCCTTGAGCAAGGTTATAAAGTAATTGCCGACCTGGAAATCCTGGTTGATAAGGATGCCGAGGTTTTTGAACCCCTTTCCAAGGCTTACGGTCTGCCTAAAGACACGCCGGAACAGGCTAAATACAGGGAAGAAACTCTGGAGAATTTAGGCAAAGTTGCTTGCTCAGTACCAATGGGTATTATGCGGGCATCCTATGATGGTATCAAACTAACTGCCAGAATGGCAGAAATCGGTTCTATGTTGGTCCTTTCCGATGCTGCCTGTGGGGTTGTCTTCTTAAAAGCGGCTTTAATTGCCGCCAGTATGAACGTAATCATTAACATCAACTCTATCCAGGACCAGGAGTACGTTAAGCAGACTAAAGAGGAAATGGACCGCCTGTTGGCTGAAGGTACCAAGCTTGCCGATGATACCCTGAAATTAGTTACTGATAAGTTAACGAAATAGGGAGGGGATACATAACATGGCCGAAAGATTAGTGGGAAAAGCCGTTGCTGATGCGATGAAAGAAGAGCTTGCCAAAAAGGTGGCAGGATTAAAAGAAAAAGGTATTACTCCGAAACTGGGAATTATCCGGGTTGGCGCCCGTCCCGACGACCTTTACTATGAAGGCGGCGCCAAGAAGACTTGTGAATCCATCGGTATGGCCTATGAAGTCTTTGAATATCCAGCTGATATTCAGCAAGGGGATTTTGAACAGGCTGTTGCTGAAGTTGGCGCCAATAAAGACGTTCACGGTATCCTCATGTTTGCTCCGCTGCCGAAGCACCTTGACGAGCGGAAGATTAGAGCGCTGATTCCGGTAGAAAAGGATGTTGACTGTTTAACTCTCGGAAGCGCCGCTAAAGTGTTTGCCGATGACCTGACAGGTTTCCCGCCCTGTACGCCAACTGCCTGTATGGACATACTCCACTACTACAACATTCCGATTAAAGGCAGGAAGTGTGTTGTCCTGGGTAGATCCCTGGTTGTCGGTAAGCCGGTAGCTATGCTCTTACTGCGGGAGCATGGTACCGTAACTATTTGCCACTCCCGGACCGAGAACCTCCCGGATGTGTGCAAAGATGCAGACATCCTGATCGCAGCCGTAGGGCGCGCTAAGATGGTTAAGGCCAACTTTGTAAAACCCGGCCAGGTCGTAATCGATGTCGGTATCAATGAGGACCCGGACAATCCCGGAAAATACTGCGGTGATGTTGACTATGCGGAAGTAGAGCCCATCGTTGAGAAAATCACCCCTGTTCCCGGTGGTGTTGGCTCTGTAACAACCGTCGTTCTCTGCAAGCAAACCATCATGGCTTGCAAAATGCAAAATGGCTTAGCTTAAGATAGAGATTGAAGAAATCAGGGAACCCTCATGACAGGGTTCCCTTACTCTTTTCCTGAATTTCATGGCATATTTTTTCTGCCCAAAACAATCGAAAATAAGCTTTGTAGAATTTAGTAAGGACGAAGGAAAATGCTTTATGCTGTGGAAGAGATTAAGGGTACTGCAAATGGTGCAAGACGGATAACCGGGTAAATAAGGAGTGGTTAGCATGAAAATCCTTATCGCAGGTGGAACCGGGTTTATCGGGAAACAGTTGTGCCAGGAGTTGCTTTCCGCAGGACATCAGGTAGCTGTGCTATCGCGCAATCCAAGCCAGGCCCAGGGGACACTTCCTGAAAATGTTGAAGTTATAGGGTGGGAAAATTCCGAAGCGGTATTCCCGGCAACGGCCTTGCAGGGAGTAGAGTGCATAGTAAATTTAGCCGGGGAATCCATAGGGGACGGCCGCTGGACCAAGGCTAAAAAGGAAAGAATTTTAGGGAGCAGGATTAAGACTACTCAGGCCATCGTAGAAGCTATCAAAAACCAAGGGGTAAACCCCAAAGTGTTTATCAGCGCCTCTGCAATCGGATTCTACGGTCCATGCCAGGATGAGGAACTGACGGAAAGCGCACCGGCGGGTCAAGACTTCCTGGCTACGGTGTGTAGAGCCTGGGAGTCTGAGGCTTACCGGGCGGAGCACGAAGGGGTTAGGGTAGCGACTGTCCGGATTGGAGTGGTTCTCGGCAACGGTGGGGCGCTTGAACGAATGATGCTCCCATTTAAGTTTTACGTAGGGGGCCCGACGGGCAGCGGAAACCAGTGGCTTTCCTGGATACATGTTAAAGACCTTGTCAAGATAATCAGGTTTGCTGCTGAAAATGATTCCATTAACGGGCCGGTGAACGCAACCGCACCCCAACCGTTAAGAATGCGGGACTTTTGTGATGTTTTGGGAAAGGTTATGGGAAGGCCGTCCTGGTTATCGGTTCCCGGTTTTGTACTGCGTTTGGCCTTGGGAGAAATGGCCGATATGGTTTTAAATGGGCAGCAGGTTATCCCCCGTAAACTGCTGGAAGCCGGTTATAAATTTCACCACCCTACTGCGAAGGATGCTCTGGAAGCAATTATTAAGTAATTGGTAAGTTCTTTCTCGATAAGGGAGGAAAGGCTTTGAACATCCGTTGAGCGCTCTAAAAAAGAATGTTGTCTAGGGGGCAACCCCTTGAGATTCCCGCGGACTTGGGGTATGCTAAGGACAGAGCGCTACTCCGACTGCAGGGAGGGGGATTAATATTTGCAGGCCATTGGTTTGGTAGTTAACGAGGAAAAAGCAGGGGTCCTGGAAACCGGCCAGGAGATGGTAAACTGGCTGGAGGCCAGAGGGGTAAAGGTCTACCTTACTCAAAAGCGGCTCAGCCAGGGGGAATTTGGAGAACTGGTCTGGTCGGCTGATTGTGCGAAACCCAAGTTGGACTGTATAATTGTGCTGGGGGGAGACGGGACCCTCCTGCAGAGCGCCAGAGCTGTTGCCAAGGCCGGGGTTCCTATCTTCGGTGTCAATTTTGGGCAGTTGGGTTTTTTAACCGAAATTGAGGTTGGGGAGATTTATCCCGCACTGGAAAAACTCCTGGCAGGAGAGTACGAGACTGAGGAGCGGATGATGCTGGAAGCGGAGGTCCGCCGCCAAGGCCGGGTAGTGGAACGGTCGGTGGCCCTCAATGATGTGGTGATGGCCAAAGGGGCTTTCTCACGTTTGATTACTTTACATATTTTTATTAATGATGAGCCTGTGGCTACCATACCTGCCGATGGGGTTATTGTGGCCACTCCTACCGGTTCCACAGCTTATTCCCTTTCGGCCGGGGGGCCCATCGTGCCGCCCTCCCTGGAGGTAATGCTGATTACACCTATTTGCCCCCACAGCTTGACATCCCGGCCGATGGTAGTATCCCCGGCGAGTCAGGTCAAAGTAATAGTTTCCAACCATGTGGGGGAAGTGATGCTTACTCTTGATGGGCAGCATGGTTTTAAACTCCAACAGCATGATGAAATAATCATCAGCAAGGCGGCGACCGGAGGAAGCTTTATTAAGCTTAAGGGCAGGAGCTTTTTTCAGGTACTGGGAGAGAAACTAAAGGCGGGTGACCGTTGTAATGTCTAAGGCCAGAATTCTGGGTACAGCGGTAACTATCTCCCAGCGCTTTGTCGCTCAGGCTTTAGGTGAGGGGGATATTGCGGTAGATGCTACGGCGGGTAACGGCAATGATACCCTCTTTTTGGCCAGGACGGTGGGGCCACAGGGGCAGGTATATGCCTTCGATATCCAGGAGGATGCTCTGGACAAGACCCGCCGGCGGCTGGCAGAGGCGGGGGAATTGCTCCAAACCCGGCTGATTAAGGACGGTCACGAGAATCTGGCCCAATATGTACAGGGCCCGGTGGCGGCCATTATGTTCAATTTGGGATATTTACCCAGGGGTAACCACGAGATTATTACCAGGCCGGAGACAACTTGCCGGGCAATAGAAGCCGGTCTGGAGCTGCTCGGGCCCAGGGGTATAATGAGTATAGTAGTGTATTCAGGCCACCCGGGGGGAGACCGGGAGGCCGCTGAAGTGGAAAGTATGGTGCAAAAGCTTGACCAAACCCGGTTTTCGGTGCTTAGGATGGATTTTGTAAACCGGAAGCATAATTCTCCCTATTTAATTCTGGTTGAAAAAGAGAATTGAGTTCCCTAACAGGAAGGGTTCTGGTTTGGAGGTTTTGACGTGAAGGCGATCCGGCAGCGAAGGATTCTGGAGATTATTGAAAAGCACCCCATCGAAACACAGGAAGAATTAGCTGAAGAGTTGCGAAAACAAGGGTTTGAGGTGACCCAGGCCACGGTGTCCCGGGATATCAAGGAACTCAGGCTGGTGAAAAATCTCTCCAACCAGGGCACCTACCGTTATGCTCTTCCCCGTGATGCATACAGGGCTAACGGGGACCGCATGGCCAGGATGTTCCAGGATTCTGTTGTACGTATGGATTACAGTGAAAATATTATTGTAATCAAGACTCTCCCAGGCACCGCCCAGGCTGTTGCTTCCACTATTGACACCGCCCAGTGGGAAGAAATTATCGGCACTGTCGCCGGGGATGATACTATCCTGATTGTGGTCAAACCTAAGGAAAAAGTGCAGGAGACTTTAGATAAATTCTTTCAACTGATGGGTTAGGGCACTATAACCTGCAAAGAAGCAGATGTGCATTGGGAGGGGTCAACGTGCTGGTTCAGCTCCATATAGAGAATTTTGCCCTGATCGAGAAGCTGGAGATTCAGCTGGAAAAGGGGCTGAATGTCCTCACAGGGGAAACCGGGGCCGGTAAATCCATTGTCATTGATGCAGTTAATTTGGTGCTGGGGGGACGGGGGTCAGTTGAGTTTATCCGGGCCGGGCATGATAAAGCACTGGTCGAGGCTGTGTTTGCAACCGAGGGTTTGACTGAACTTGGGGAAAAGTTGGAGGAATTAGGGTTAGCCACCCCGGAAGAAGATATCCTCCTGATGTCCAGGGAACTCACCCGCTCCGGTAAGAACACCTGCCGCATCAATGGCCGGATAGCTACCCTTTCCATGTACAGGGAGCTTGGGGAATATCTTATTGATATTTACGGTCAGCATGATCACCAGTCCCTCCTGGATGCCGGAAAGCACCTGAGTCTTCTGGATCAGCTGGGGGACCAGCAGTTTCAAGAGAGCAAGGCGGAATTCGGTCGACTCTATCTGAAGTGGCGCCAAGTCAGCCGGCGGCTGGAGGAGCTGAGGGCACGGGAAAAAGACCGGGCGAGGCAGCTGGATTTATTACAATTTCAGCTCCAAGAGATTGACCAGGCCAGGTTGATTCCCGGGGAAGAGGGTGACCTGTTCCGGGAGCGGCAGGTCTTATCCAGCGCGGAGAAACTGTCTGCCCTTGCTGCGGAGGCCTATGGGAAGCTTTTGGAAGGCTCCGGGCGCCAAGGGGCTGCCTTGGATCTCCTGGGTGAGGTGGTTAGCCGGCTAAAAGAAATTGGGGCGATTGATAGTTCAGTAACTCCACTCGTGGAAGCAGTGGAGGGAGCATATTATCAACTGGAGGATGCTGCCGGTCAGCTGCGCGACTACCTGGAAGGGGTAGAATTTAATCCTGCCAGGTTGGATATAGTAGAGGACCGGTTGGCTTTGTTGCAGCGGCTAAAGCGCAAATACGGTGAATCCATAGCAGAAATTCTGGCCTACCGGGAGCAGGTTGCCGCCCAACGGGAGGACTTGGAGGGCAGTACGGAGGAGATGGACAAGCTCCAGGCGGAGGCGGAATCCCTGCTCAGGGAAGGACAGGCTTTGGCAGTTAAACTCACCAAGGACAGGCAGGGCCTGGGGGAAGACTTAAGGGAACGGATTCAAAAGGAACTGGGTGATCTGGGGATGCCCCAAGTGAAATTTGCGGTCAGCTTTGCCAAGCCGGAACAATGGAAGGCCCACGGGATGGAGGATGTGGAATTCCTTATTTCACCTAACCCCGGGGAGCCATTAAAGCCTTTGGCCCGCATAGCGTCCGGTGGTGAGATGTCCAGAATCATGCTGGCCATGAAGACTATCTTAGCCAGGGTTGACCAAATTCCTACCTTGATCTTTGACGAGGTGGACGCCGGAATCGGAGGCCGGGCGGCCCAAGCTGTCGGTGAGAAGCTGGCTCTCGTTGGCCGGGACCGGCAGGTGATCTGTGTAACCCACTCACCACAAGTCAGCAGCTTCGCAGGAACCCATTTCTATATTCAAAAAAAAGTACAACAAGACCGCACCTTCACGAGCATAACCAGGCTGGACCGGGAAGGCCGTATCCAAGAACTGGCCCGCATGCTGGGCGGCCAGAGCATAACCGAAACTACGTTAAAACATGCTGAAGAGATGCTGCAAATGGCTAAAATATCGTAGAGTGCGGGCAGAGAAGCGCTTATAGGAGGCAAATGATAAGACCATCATCAGGGTGGTCTTTTTTTGATGCAGTTTATTTGGACGCCTCCTGGAAAGTAGAGTTTTATTTTCACGCATAAGAGCATGGCAATTTAGTCAAAATAATTACAAGCTAATACTCAATTGGGTGAGTTGGAAGGGATGGTACTATGGACAAAACAGTATCCAAAGTTGGAGTCTGGAAAGCGCTATTTTGGCTGGGAATTATCGCAATGATTGTAGGCTGGGGTGTCCAGTATCTGCCCGGCAATATTCCCACGATTTCTCAGGGCCTTTACTGGGGCAGTTCAGGACAGCAGGTCAAGGAACTGCAGTGGCGGTTAAGTCAGTGGGGATTTTACAATGGCCCTATTGACGGCGATTATGGCAATGCAACCGCAGATGCTGTACGCAGGTTTCAGGGCAATAATGGACTGCCGGTCGACGGGGTTGCCGGAAAGAATACCTTGGTAAATCTGGGGCTGTGGACCGGTGCAACCGGGGGTACCAGGGCCGTAAGAAGTGAAGCCACCTCCAGAGGGTTGGACCGTCGCGGGGATGTTACTTTGCTGGCCCGGGCAATTCACGCTGAAGCCGGAGCGGAGCCCTACCTGGGACAAGTTGCAGTTGGTGCGGTAATTCTAAACAGAGTGGAAAGTTCCCTGTTTCCCAATTCTCTCAGCGGCGTAATTTATCAACCCCTGGCTTTTGAGTCCGTATCCAACGGGTTCATCAATGAGCCACCGGATGCGGATGCTCTGAGGGCGGCTCAGGATGCTTTAAACGGATGGGACCCAACCCAGGGTGCCCTATTCTTCTGGAATCCGGCTAAACCGGTCAGCAGCTGGATTTGGTCCAGACAAATTATAACTCAAATCGGCAAACACGTTTTTGCCCTATAAGGAGTGGTTATCTTGCGTCGATATTGGGTATTACCGGCTATCTTAGGTGTGGCCCTGTTAGGTACAGGAATCTGGGGATATTCACAATTCACCCAGCGCAGGGCTCTGGAGGTGAATTTAAGCAACCAATACCAGCGGGCCTTTTATGAAATGGTGGACCACGTGGAAAAAGTGCAGACAATCCTGGGTAAGAGCCAGGTGGCTGTCAATCCCAAAGCACAGGCCGGATTATACTCTGACCTGTGGTACCAGTCCCTGTCCGCTCAGGAAAACTTGAGCCAACTGCCCGTCAATAACGCAGCCATCGCCAGAACGTCTAAGTTTTTAAATCAGCTGGGGGATTATGCCTATGCTTTAAACAAACAGACTGCCAGCGGAAAACCCCCCGGAGAGAAGGACATCAACCAACTAAATAAGCTCTATGTCCGCTCAGTCAAACTCCACGATGAGCTACAGCGGGCCCAGATGGATATTTTGGACGGAAGGCTTTCCGTAGCGGAGTTACAGCAGGAGGCCAATGCCGGCTTGTGGAGGAGGGCAGCGGAACTCAAGAGCAAGCCCCTGGGACTTCAGGAAAAGCAAATGGACAACTACCCCACCTTGATTTACGACGGTCCTTTTTCCGACCACATGGAGAGGCAAAAGCCCAGGGGTGTCACCGGTCAATTAATTTCCAATATCAAAGCCCATGAAATTGCCCGGGCCTTTATAGATAATCCCCGGGGCTGGATCTGGCAGGTTAAAAATACCGGCGATAAGAAAGGGAAGATTCCGGCCTATGGACTGGAACTGTGGCCGGCAAATACCCAGGTCAACGAACGGGTAGTAATGGATGTCTCTAAAACCGGGGGACATGTGCTTTATATGCTTAACACCAGGCCGGTGGGGGATGCAAAGATCTCCATGGAAGAGGCGAAGTCCAGGGTTTTAAAGTTCTTGAAGAGCAGGGGCATTGAAAACATGGAGCCCACCTATATGTTAAAGCAAAACAAGGTAGCGGTGATTTCCTGTGTTTACAAACAGGATGATGTAGTGGTTTACCCGGATTTAATAAAAGTACAGGTAGCCCTGGACGATGGTCAGGTGGTTGGGTACGAAGCTACCGGTTACTTGATGGCCCACACTGACAGAAAATTGGAGAAGCCCAAAATCACTGCAGAAGAAGCCAAAAGATCTGTGACGGCACGACTGCAGGTACAAAGGGTACAGTTAGCCCTGATACCTACTGAAAGCGCCAAGGAAATCCTGACTTATGAGGTTAAAGGAACCCTAAATGGTGAAACCTATTTTGTCTACGTCAATGCCAAAAACGGCCAGGAAGAGAAAATCCTTAAGGTACTGAATACGCCGGATGGAACTCTGACAATGTGATATTGAAGGCCACCGTCAACTGCGGCGGTGGTTTTTTCATGTTTTAAAAATTTTAAATAACTTTGTATTTTAACTTTGATGATGTAAGTCCACAAGTAAGAATTTACATGAACCAGGTCAAGCTTAGTCCTTTGCCGCAAACTTGGTCTGGTAAACAAATGCACATTGCGCAAGGCATAAAAGGGTTTCGACCAGGTTATCTTATGACTGAACTAATTGTTTACGCAAAACGGAGGAAAGGAGGGAAAAACTTTCAAAATACGTGGGAGGTGATGACCAATGCAGCGGAAGAGACAAATTTGGCTCATAGGGTTGATTTTGGTAGCTTTGGTCCTTGTAAGTTGTTTTACTTTTCAGGTTCCAAGCCTGCTCACCTTACCCACCCAGCAAAAGTTAACGGTCGGAGATGAATTCCGGTTAAACCTTCCGCTACCAAACCAAATCAGGCAAAGACTTCAGGTTTATGTCGAAAAAGACCCCTCCGGTATTTTAGCTTCAAAATCCAATGTTGCCGTGAATTCCGTCTATTCCCTGGAAAAAGGACTCCCTGAAGCGATTTCAACCGGGAAGATTTTTCTTCAAGTACGCTTATTCGGTGTGATCCCCATCAAGAGACTGGTAGTTGATGTTATTCCCCAATTAAAAGTTATTCCGGGTGGACATTCCATTGGTGTTATGTTGAGTTCCCCCGGGGTGATGGTGGTCGGTTATGCGCCGCTTATGGATGAACAAAATCAAAAGCATTATCCGGCCAAGGATGCCGGGATTGAAATTGGGGACGTAGTTTTAAGTATAAATGGACAAAAAATAGACAATGAACACGATATGGCTGTTTCTATTGAAAAGTTTGGCCGCAAGGGCGACTCGGTCACAGTAGAAATTCGCCGCAACGGGCAAAACCGGAAAATCCAAGTTAAACCCCGCTACTGCAATGATTCGGCATCTTACAGGGTAGGTCTTTATGTCAGGGACAGTGCGGCAGGAGTAGGAACATTAACCTTTATAGACCCCGGTAGTCATAAATTTGGGGCTTTAGGACATATTATCACCGATGCTGATACTAATCAGCCCATAGATGTAGGTAAGGGCAGGATTATTCGCGCCAATATTCAACAGATTCAAAAGGGCCGAAAAGGACAACCTGGAGAAAAGGTAGGAGTATTCATCGAAGACAGCGGATTTTCCGGCAAGATAACCCAAAACACTCAAGTGGGTATTTTTGGCAAAACAACATCGGAAATTGCCAATCCTCTCTACCCTGAACCGATTCCGGTTGCTACCGGCGCTCAGCTTAGACTTGGTGAAGCCGAAATTTTAACCGTGGTAAATGGTGAAAAAATTGAAAGATACAAAGTCGTCATTCGCAAACTACTGCCCCCAGGGCGGCCCGACGGAAAAGGAATGATTATTGAAATAACCGATGACCGCTTAATTAACAAAACCGGCGGAATTATTCAGGGTATGAGTGGTAGTCCCATCATCCAAAATGGGCGGCTCGTAGGAGCTGTAACGCATGTTTTCATTAACAATCCCCGGATGGGATACGGAGTCTTAATCGAAAAGATGCTCCTGGAGACAGGTATCTTGGAGGAGAAAAAAGAAAAAGTAAGTTAAAAACGAGGGAAACCTCGTTTTTTCTCTTGAACCAATAATTCCCATTAGTTTTCAAAGAATTTCTGAATATTACCAACAAAAGTAAAAAAATTGCATACGTTCTGCAGGACTTCTTTTCTGATATGTCGAACAACTAACTAAGCAAAACATAAGCGTTGATGGAATGAGTTATATTTTGTGTGTGGAGGGAGTAAAAAAATGTTAAGAGAAATTAAAGTATTAATTGCGGATGATAATCGAGAATTTTGTGAACTCCTAAGCGAATTTATTACCCATCAAGACGATTTTAGGCTTGTAGGTATTGCTAACAACGGAGTAGAAGCCCTGGAGCTGATTAATAATGAAAATCCTAATGTTGTCGTGCTTGACATTATTATGCCCCATCTGGATGGCATCGGAGTCCTGGAAAAACTAGCCTACATAGAGCCTGGCAAACGCCCCAAAGTAATCATGCTGACAGCCTTCGGACAAGAAGGAATCACTCAACGGGCTGTAGAATTAGGGGCAGATTATTATATCCTTAAGCCTTTCGATTTCTCCGTACTGGCCACCAGAATCAGACAATTGGCTGACGGTGCAGCTGCTGCAGCGCCCACCTATACTCCGGTTGTTAAACCTAAAAATATGGATGTTGCAGTAACTAACATTATCCACGAAATGGGCGTTCCTGCTCACATTAAAGGTTACCAGTATTTGCGGGATGCTATTTTAATGGTTATTGACGAAGTAAGTCTGTTAGGAGCTGTTACTAAGGAGCTTTATCCCATGATTGCTCAAAAATATTCCACAACTCCCAGCAGAGTTGAGCGGGCTATCCGTCATGCGATTGAACTGGCCTGGGACCGGGGTAATGTGGAAATGATGAACAAGTTTTTTGGTTATACCATTAACCTGGAAAGAGGCAAGCCCACTAACAGTGAATTTATTGCCATGGTGGCTGATAAGCTGAGGATCAGCGCTAAGGTATCTTAGGTTTACAGCGGCAAGGATTTCGAGGTTAGCAAACACCTTCATTTTTCGTTAGTAAGTGAAAATGTGGAGGTGTTTTTATTTTTTGATTAACAGATTTTGAGGTGTATTTCAAGATAATTAAACAGGCTATGAGAAATATTTAACCCAGTGTGTCTACCTTCTCCAAACACTGAATATACTATATGTACAAGTATGTGTAGAGGTGGTATAATATGGGTAGAAGGTATAAAGTTAGAAAAGGGGGGAGTACAATGGCAAATGTTCTATATTTAAAAGAACATAAACAAAATGCTAAATCATCTTATTCCCTTGCTGAAATGATATTTAGTCCTCAAAAACGTAAAGAGACTTATAATTATTATGATAGTCATTATGAGGAAACTGAAGATGAGAAAAAAATCTTTGAGGAAACTAGAAAAAGAAGAAAGCGGTGAAAGAAAAAATGCCTTGCCCCGATTATCCAAAAAAAACCACAAAAATATTAGATGAACATACTGAAAAAGGGTGTTTACATTGGGTTGATATTGGCGGCGACTCCTCAATAAGTTCACAAAAGGCACGCCCATATATTATCATTGGAAGAAATAATCCTAAGTCAAATAGAATTATAATGTGTCCGGTGTCTGATATAATTCATTATCTTGAAAATGGTTCAGATAAATTAAAATATCCTTATCATGCTCCATTATATAAAAAACAATATTCATTTTTAGATAAAGATAGTGCTATTCTTTTAGACCAGGTTTATACTATTGCAAAAAATGAATTGTGTGAAGAATGGTATATTGGAAAAGTAGTTGATTTAACAGAAATAGATAAAGCCATAATGTACAATTATGATTTATTTGAATCAATATATGAAGCATATGCAGAATTACTAAAACAACTTCCAAAAGTTCATGTGTCACAATACACCAGAAAATAAACCTCCACTCTGGAGGTTTTTTGTTTTAAGCACCGATGGTTATACTATTATGATGAGGTGAATCATTAATGGACATAAAAGGAACAGCCAGGCTGGATAGAAAAACCAAAAACCTGATAGGCCGGCTAAAACCTGGGGACATAGCGGTTATCCATCATGAAGATCTGGATGAAGTAGCAGGGAAAGCTTTAGCGGCGGCCAGGGTTAGAGCGGTAATCAATGCCGGGTGTTTTATCAGCGGGAAGTATCCCAACCTGGGGCCACAAGCCTTGGTTGAGGCGGGAGTTCTGTTGGTGGATGAGGTTGGCCGGGAACTGCCGGAAAAAGTGCAAGAGGGAGAAGAGCTGCGCATTACCCGGGAGGGGGATATTTATGCCGGGAGTACCTGGATTGCCAGGGGGAATGTGCTCAGCCGGGAGGAAGTACGCAGAAAAATGGCCGAAACCAGGGAAAAACTTGGTATTATTCTGGATAGTTTCGTGCAGAATACCCTTGAATACGCCCAAAAAGAGCGGGGATTGGTTCTCGGCGAGGTGCAGATTCCTCAGGTCGACACCCGGTTCCGGGGCAGGCATACTCTGATTGTAGTACGGGGCAAGAACTACAGGGAAGACCTTAAAGCTATTAAAGTTTACATTGAAGAGGTTAGGCCTGTTTTGGTGGGAGTGGACGGGGGCGCTGATGCTCTGGCGGAATTCGGATACAAGCCGGACCTGATTATCGGTGACATGGACAGTGTGAGTGACCGGGCTTTAAAGTGCGGTGCCGAAATTGTTGTCCATGCCTACCCTGACGGACGGGCCCCGGGTTTTAACCGGATCGGGCAGTTAGGACTACAGGGGAAAGTATTTCCCGCGACCGGGACCAGTGAGGATATTGCCATGCTGTTAGCATATGAAATGGGCGCCGAGCTTATTGTGGCTGTGGGAACCCACTCCAATATGATTGATTTTCTGGAGAAAGGGAGAAAGGGTATGGCCAGTACCTTTTTGGTGAGGCTTAAGGTTGGCTCTATTCTGGTGGATGCCAAAGGGGTAAGCAGGCTCTACAGCCAAAAATTCCGGTTCCGGCACTTGGCGCAAATGGTGGGCGCCGCCCTGGTGCCACTGGCCTTTGTCGTTTGGTTGGCCCCTTCTACCCGGTACCTGTTGCGGTTAGCTTATCTTCACGTAAAGATTCTGTTGGGACTATAGGGGGACATTTGATGATAATTGACTTAAGATACCATATCGCCTCCCTGGTAGCGGTATTTTTGGCCTTGGCCATAGGAATCGCGGTGGGGTCGGTTATGCTGGGCAATGAGTCCATTGTCTGGCAGCAGGAGAAACTGGCTGACAATTTGGAAGGAGAACTGCGGGTTCTCCGGATGGACAACCTTCAGTTGAGGCAGAAGGTCTCTGCTTTACAGAATTCTGTTCACAAACAGGGTGATTTTGAGAAGGGAATTCTACCTGAACTGGTCAAACAGCGCTTGGAGGGACTGCAGGTGGCAGTGGTGGATACCTCTAATGCCGGAGTGAGTGTGAAGGTAGTGGATGCCCTTAAGCTTTCGGGGGCCAGGATTGCTTCGGTGACGACTATCCAGGGAAATTTAGGCGCCGGTACAGATAGCAGGCAGCAAAAGGTGAGGGAATACCTGGGTTTGGAGGATAAACGCCCTGAGGAGGTTGCCGGTGAATTAGCCCGTCAGGTTGGTAGGGGGATTTTTCCGGGGGATAATCTTGCTGTCCTGAATTTGATGGAGCAGGAAGGGTTGCTGAAAAAGTCGGGGGAAATGGGTGTACCGGTGAATGCTGTAGTGATTATCGGGGGTACCCAGGAGATAGACCCCGGAAAAGTGTCAGCCGTAACGGTAGATGTGCCCCTGGTGAAGTATCTGACGGAAAAAGGGCTCAAGGTATATGGGGTAGAGGAAGTGGATACAGCTATTTCCTATATTCCGGTTTACCAGAAACTGAAGATTAGTACTGTGGATAACGTAGATACCATTCCGGGGCAGGTTGCTTTAGTCCGGGCCATGCAGGGAAGGCCCGGCCACTATGGGGTAAAAAGTACTGCCAAGAGCTTTTTGCCGGACGAAGCAACAGCTAAGTGAGCAGTAATCTGTATGAACAATGTTTCCTTAAGGAGGAAGGGCATGAGCACGGGAAAACTATCAGTGTTAGTGTTAATTCCGGCTTTTAATGAGGAGTCCACAATTGGTCAAACAGTGCAGGCGGTTATTTCCCTTCCGGCGGTGGACAAGGTTCTGGTAATTGATGACGGCTCAAGGGATGATACCGCCGGCAGGGCAAGACAAGCAGGTGCGGAGGTGGTGTGCCAGCCTGCTAACCTGGGAAAGGGAGAGGCCTTAAACCGGGGGCTCCGGGAATTTCACGAGGATATTCTGGTCCTCCTGGACGGGGATTTAGGTGAATCTGCAGTGGAGGCCGGCAAGCTGGTGACCCCGTTACTGGAAAGCCGGGCTGATATGACTATTGCCCGTTTTCCCAAGCCCCGCAAAAAAGGGGGCTTTGGGTTCGTTAAGGGCTTAGCTGCCTGGGGAATCCAGAGCATGACAGGCATTAGGGCGGAAGCTCCCCTTTCCGGGCAGAGGGCGCTGACCAGGGCTGTAGTGGAAAGTATGGGCTACTTCGCTTCAGGTTACGGAGTGGAGGTAGGGCTTACCATTGATACTGCCAGAAACGGTTTTCGGATTCTGGAAGTGGAAACCGCTATGCACCATCACGGGGCAACCGGCTGTGACCTTCACGGTTTTTTACACAGGGGGAAACAGTTTGTCCATGTAGCCAGGGTGATTTTCGACAGGGCGGTGAGGTTTTCCGGTGTTTGAGTTTTTCATGTTAGCTGCAGTTTTCGGCATAATTTTTGGGACAACTTTTGTGATTACCAGGTTGATGCTGCCCGGCCTTTTACAGGTTATTACTAAGGCAGGGTTTGTGAGGCCCAATTACCGGGAGGAGGCCGTCCCTATGGGGGTTGGTCTGGTATTTTTTTTAGCCTGTATGCCGGTCGGGGTTGGGCTTATTTCAATTCTACCCTCCCTGTCCAGGCAATTGCCGCTGTTTTTGTTGGGTATTGCCACCATGAGCCTGGTTGGGCTTGTTGATGATGTGTTGGGAAACCGCGCGACGTCAGGTCTCAGGGGGCATTTTTCGAAGCTTTTCCTAAAAGGGGAACTTACCACAGGGGCGATCAAGGCAATAATTGGCGGAATTCTTGGATTGGGTATAGCCTTGGCCGCTACCCCAGGCGGTAGCCTAGGCGGCAATCCAGGTGACAGTCCGGGTGGCAATCCGGCAGGTATTCTCCTGCAGGCCTTAACCATTACGCTTTCAATCAATGCTGTAAACCTGCTTGACCTGCGGCCGGGAAGGGCCGGTAAGGGTTTTGCTTTAGCGGCGCTAGTACTGGTGATCCTGAGTTGGCCGTGGGTATTTCACCCGGAAATTGTGTTCCTGATTATGGTGCTGGGCAGCCTGCTGGCTTACCTGCCCAAGGATTTGAAAGCTCAGGCCATGATGGGGGATGCAGGGGCCAATGCCCTGGGGGTAACCTTGGGGGTGGTCAGCAGCTGGATATTACCGCCGCAGGGTTTGCTTGTCAACTTGATTGTGCTTTTAATGTTGCATATTTTGACGGAAAGATACTCCCTAACCGAGTATATAGAAAAAATCCCCGTTTTGCGTTTCCTGGATAATCTAGGTCGGCAGTGAATTGCAGGAATTTTGCCACAAATGCCGAACTAAGTAACCAGAGCTAATAGGGACAAGAGACGACAAAAAGGCTGTCGGTTCCGGGGCACAGCCCTTCGGGGGGAGAAAAGAATGGGAAACGGGCTTACCAGGCACGATTATGAAGCAATCTTCAATGCTATCCACGACGGGATGATCGCCATCAATACCCAGGGAAGGGTCACGATGTTCAATGCCGCGGCCGAAAGGCTGACCGGCTTGAAAACCGGTGATGTACTGGGCCAGAAAGCAGTTGAGGCAATTCCTAACAGCCGCCTGCATGTTGTGCTGGCTACCGGAATGCCCGAACTCAACCAGCAGCAGCAAATTGGAGAAATTACTATTGTTACTAACCGGGTACCCATCATGGATGAACAGGGAGTCATCAAGGGTGCGGTGGCAGTGTTCCGGGATTTTAGTGATATCAGGAGCCTTGCTGAAGAAATCACAAACCTCAGGCAAATGCAGAGTCTTCTCGAGGCTATTTTTAATGCAACCAATGATGCCATTTCTGTGGTGGATGAGAAAGGGTTAGGGATTTTGGTCAACCCGGCTTATACCAGGCTCACCGGTTTAACGGAGGCCGAGGTTTTAAACAAGCCGGCCACTGTGGACATTGCTGAAGGTGAGAGCATGCATATGCAGGTGCTCAGGACCAGAAAGCCGGTGCGCGGTGTCCGGATGAAGATCGGTCACCATAAGAAGGAAGTAATGGTCAATGTAGCGCCGATTATTGTTAATAATGCGCTTAAGGGTAGTGTGGGTGTTATCCACGACCTGTCGGAAATCCGCAAACTGACAGAGGAACTGGAACACGCCAAGCGGCTGATTCGCAAGCTGGAGGCCAAATATACCTTTGACGATATCATCGGCTTTAGTGATGAACTGGTTGCTGCTACGGAACAAGCTTTAAGGGCTGCTTCCACACCGGCGACCGTCCTCCTGCGGGGAGAAAGCGGTACGGGTAAAGAGCTGTTTGCCCACGCAATCCATAATGCCAGTAACCGCAGTAAATCCAGGTTTGTCCGGGTAAACTGTGCAGCAATTGCGGACAGCTTGCTGGAAAGCGAGCTTTTTGGTTACGTTGAAGGGGCTTTTACCGGGGCGGCCAAAGGCGGTAAAGTGGGTCTCTTCGAAGAAGCCAACGGGGGGACAATTTTTCTGGATGAAATTGGGGAAATCAGCCTT
>JAJZTU010000020.1 GCA_021848765.1 Bacillota bacterium | reverse complement strand
AGGTATTTGTGCCGCCCTTCATCACGGGGAAAGCAAAATGGCCCCGCCTGATACTGACAAGGCCGGGTGAGGAAGTTTTTCATGATGATTACCCGCTTTCATAAGTATTCACTTACCAGTTTATGCGCCGGGTTAGAAGCGGGTCACCTTGGTATTTTGCCTATCTGCTGGTTAATACGCAACCAATTCTCCGGTCGGGGCTACCTGCCGGTCCGGAACTCTTAGCTCCGTGTCTAAGCAGGTCTAAGCTTTGGTACGCTAGCAGAATTGCCCAAACCTCGCCGATGGTGCGTCCATGCACCCGGCGAGGCGGCCGGTGTCCGTGCCGGCCGGGGCAATTCTGCTGCGTACCTGCGCTAAGACCTGCTAAGGCACAAGCCATGAGTTCCTTAACCGGCAGGTAGCCCCTCCCTAGGTTAAGCTTGCGGGCTTTTTAAGCTAGCTCCTTTGGCCGGTGCCGCATCTGCGACGCATGAAACCCAGCACGGCTAAGCGACCTGGAAGCAGGAGGGGGTGGGGTGTTCCTCCGGGAGGCGGAGCATTGGAATTAGAAGATAGCCCGTCAGAGCATGCATGCTACCCAAGACGGGCGTAAACTTGGCTAACTTCTCTGTTGATAGCACACCGGGAGTTGGCCCGGCACACTCTGAAATTGCGGAGCCGGGGCGGAGGAATACCCCACCTCCTCCCGACCCGGAAGCAAAAGGGCTTCAGGACAGCGTATTACACGAAAAAAGGCTGCCGACAAAGTCAGCAGCCTCGAAATCCTCGTCACCTTCTTAAAACTCATCAGGCATCTGCTTAATCTGGGCCAGGTTAAACACCGGTCCATCCAAACAGATAAACTTATCCCCTACGTTGCAGCGTCCGCACTTGCCAATGCAGCACTTCATCCTGCCTTCCAGGGTGGTGATAATCTGCTCATCCTGCCAACCCAGCTTGGCCAAAGTCTGCAGCACAAACTTAATCATAATGGGCGGCCCGCAAGTAACCGCAATCTTATTGGCAGGAGAGGGATTAAGCTCCTCCAGGTAAGCCGGAACGAAAGCAACCTTGCCGTCCCAGCCTTCTTCAGGCCTGTCAATGGTTACGTAAACACTGGTATCCTTCTTTTTAGGCCAAGTATCAAAGAGGTCGTACTTGAAGCACAGGTCAGCCTTGGAACGGGCGCCGTAAAGGATATCCACATGGCCATAATCAGCCCGGTTCTCATCAGCTAACACAAAATCAATCAAAGACCGTACCGGGGCCAGCCCAATGCCACCGCCGATAATCAGCAAGTCCTTACCCTTCATGGACTCATAAGGGAAGTTATTGCCGTAAGGGCCGCGGATACCGACCTTCGCGCCCACTTCCAGCTGGTGGACTATTTCAGTTACCCGGCCAACCTTCTTGATACTGAACTCCAGCATCCCTTTACGGGTAGGCGAACTGGTGATGGAGATGGTAATTTCTCCATGGCCCAGCAGTGAAATCATGGTTACCTGCCCCGGCTGATTACCGAAGTTTTCCTGAATCTGAGGGTCATCGAAAACCATCTGAAAGGTCTTGACATCAGGAGTTTCCTCAATAATTTTGGTAATGGTAGCGGGGTAGGCCAGCATGGGGTTTTCTGCAGCACACTTGCACATCCTACTTCACCGCCTTTACATCGGAAATTACCTGGGTGATATCCAGGTTAACCGGGCACTTCTGGCTGCAGCGGCCGCAGCCTACGCAACCGGCCAGGTTATAGCGGTCCAGGTGGTACTTCAACTTGTGCATGAAGCGGTTGCGTACCTTCTCCAGCTTGGTGGGTCTTGTGTTGTGGCCGCCGGCAGCCAAATTGAAGTCTTTGGCCATACAGGTATCCCAGCAGCGGACACGCTGGCCGTCACACATGTATGCCTCGTCTACCACGTCGAAGCAGTGGCAGGTGGGACAGATAAAGGTACATACGCCGCAGTTGAGACACTTTCTGGATAACTCTTTCCAGTAGGGATTCTCAAATGCCCCATCCATAATCTCCTTAACTCCGGTTACATCCACAGGCTTAAGTAAGGACGCCAGTTCCTTAGCCTTGGCTTCTACTTCAGCCGGTGCCCCGGTATCATCAACCAGAAACTTGCTGAACAGGTCAGCTACGGCTTTCCCTTTATCGGTAATAACCTCAACGGCATATTTATCTCCCAAATCGTAGAACATGATATCTGCACCCTTGTTGCCGGTGGGAGATCCGCCAAAGGTGCTACAGAAACAGGTATGGGCTACCTTGGCGCAGCTGACTCCGATAATGGTGGTCTTGTTGCGCTTGGTCTCATAGTAATAGTCTCCGAATTTGCTGCCTATGAAAACAGGGTCAATATGGAGAAGAGCCATCATGTCACAGGGACGAATCCCAAACAGAACCCTGTCGGGTCCTTCCTCCGGGTATTTAATAGCGAAATCTGCTTCCGCAGTGTTATAAATGTACATGGTCTCCCACTGGGGGAAGAAAGCTCCCTTGGGAGAAACTGTAGAGTTAACCGCATCAAGAACCACGTCCTTACCGGCCACACCGGGTTTGAAAAGAACGGTGGACTCATCCTGCACAGGGGCAATGAGCTGGTACTTGGCGGCAATACTGTCCAATACGGCAGCGAGTTGGTCTTTTTTGATTATTTTATTCATCATTGCCACCTCCCCTTACATAAATTCTTCAGGATCGTCCGGATTATAGCGGCCCAGTGCAATTTCGGCCTCAGCAGATGAACCCGGCGTAGGCGAACCGAAGAGCTCCTTAACATCCTTGAGGACCTTCTGGTTAAGTTTGCGCAACGGGATGTCCATGGGGCATACCCGGTCACACTCGCCGCAGTCCACACACCGGCCGGCTACGTGCATAGCCCTGGTCAGGTGGAATACGGTATTGTCGCTGAGGGAAGTCTTCTTGCTGACCCAGTAGGGTTCCATCATATCGAAAACACACTCCCGGCAGTTGCAGGCCGAGCAGACATTCCGGCAGGCATTGCACCGGATGCAGCGGCTGAAATACTTTTCCCAGAAAGTGTTCTTCTCAGCGGGGGATAGAGCTTCCAGCTGCTTCACTGCAGCATAATCATTAGCCTTACCCTCACCCTTGACCTCGCCAACAGTGATATCGCTGAGGACGGGTACAGGAGTCTCGCAGGTGAGGCACTTTTCGCGGCTAAATTCCTTTTTATTCAGAGTCACATCCCCGGCGCTGGTTTTCAGGACATAGTTATCCCCTTGTTCAATTACCTCAATTAACTCTGCTCTGGGGTCTACTTTAGCCAGGACCTTCTCCGGGTCCAGCTGCCCACTGCAGGGGACAGCTATCACTACAATGCGCTCCCGCGGAATACAGTTATCCTGAATCAGACGGTTAAGCGCCCGGGAATCACAGCCTTTTACCACAACACCAATTTTTGCCTCACCGGGAGCATAGTCCAGAAGATACTTGCCCAGGTTATTTACAGCAAAAGGATTATAGCTGATCCGGTCAACCTTTTCCGGGGTGTTGGCAAACAAGGGGGTCAGGTGTACCAGGTCAGAGCCCTGCTCATAAGCAATAACCAGGTCCACAGCGTTACTTTCCAATAGCTTCCGGGCCTCTGCTTTCAGCGCCTCAGTTATTTTTTTCATCTTGCATCCCTCATCTTCTTATTGGGACCTAATGCACGGACCTGTTCCGTGATGTCCTTAATGGTATCTGCCCACTTTTGACCTTCTGACCCTGATATCCAACGGGCATGGAAACGACCCGGCTCAACGCCGACATATTCCAGCAAACGCTTCATTACCAGGAAGCGGCGACGCGTGAAGTAATTGCCACTAGCATAGTGGCAGTCACCGGGGTGTCAGCCGGCCACCAGCACACCGTCTGCTCCCTTCTGGAAGGCCCGCAGAATAAACTGGGGGTTAACCCTTCCTGAGCAGGGCACCCGGACAACCCGGATGCTGGGGGGATATTGGAACCGGCTGACCCCAGCGGAGTCCGCGCCGGCATAACTACACCAGTTGCAAGCGAAACCTACAATCTTAGGTTCCCATGCACCCTGAGCCTGTTCTACTGACATGCTGCATCCACCTCCGCCAACATCTGTTGGTTAGTAAAGCCTTTCAGGTTCAAAGCCCCTGAGCGGCAGGCCACTGTACAAGCGCCGCAGCCCTGGCACAGGCCTGTATTAACACTGGCCACAGTACGTTCTACTACCTGACCGTGAGCCCGTTCGCTGACGGTCTTGGCATCAATAGCTTTATAGGGACATACTGCTTTGCAGTGCAGACAACCGGAGCAAATAGCCTCATTAATTGCGGAAATCCGCGGGTTCGTGGCCATCTGGTCTTTGGAAAGCAGTCCTACTACCTTGACGGCAGCTGCACTGGCCTGGGATACCGTATCAGGCACGTCCTTGGGTCCCTGACAGGCTCCGGCCAGGAATACACCCCCGGTATTGGTTTCCACCGGACGAAGTTTGGGGTGTGCTTCGGTATAGAAACCGTCTTTATCCGTGGAGAAGCCCACAATCTGAGCCATCTTATCTGAGCCGGTACTGGGGATCATCGCAGTCGCCAGAACCACCAGATCTGCTTCTACTTCTACCTGGCGGCCTACCAGGGTATCTTCCCCTCTGACTACCAACTTGTCACCTTTAGGGAAAATCTTGGAGACCCGGCCCCGGAGATATTGGGCGCCCTGGTCCAGAGCTCTCTGGTAAAATTCTTCATACATCTTGCCCGGAGTCCGGACATCCATGTAAAAGACATAAGCCTGGGAGTTGGGGATCTTCTCCAGCACTTGCATTGCGTGCTTTGCGGTATACATACAGCAAGCCCTGGAGCAGTAGGAACGGCCCTTGGTATCATCCCGGGAGCCTACACATTTGATGAACACAACAGTCTCAGGAATTTTACCGTCAGAAGGCCGCTTGAGCTTCCCGCCGGTAGGTCCGGAGGCATTAAGCATCCGTTCAAAGTGCAGGCCGGTAATAACATCGGGATACTGGCCATAGCCATATTCTCCATAAGTCTTGGTCCAGTCAAAGAGGTCAAAGCCGGTAGCCATGACAATGGCCCCTACCTTTTCGGTTACCAGTTCATCTTTGTCCTCGTAATTTACTGACCCGGTGGGACAAACCTTGGCACAAACGCCACACTTGCCGTCAATCAGCTTTTTACAGTTTACAGGGTCAATTACCGGTTTATTAGGTACCGCCTGGGGGAAAGGCTTATAAATACAAGGCCGCTTGCCAATTCCCAGGTCATACTCACTGGCCACCTTGGTGGGACATTTAGTCTCACAAAGACCGCAGCCGGTGCATTTCTTCATGTCCACATAACGGGCTTTCTTGCGCAGGGTTACCTCGAAGTTGCCGATATAACCGTTAACTTCTTCCACCTCAGTATAGGTATAGAGAGTAATGTTAGGATGTTGCGCCGCAACAACCATCTTGGGCGTGCTTATTCAGGCGGAGCAGTCCAAAGTGGGGAAGGTTTTATCCAGCATGGCCATCTTCCCGCCGATGGTTGACTCCCTTTCTACCAGGATAACCTGATGCCCGGCATCAGCAATGTCAATGGCTGTCTGGATACCGGCAATCCCGCCGCCGATAACCAAAGCCTTTTTGGTGATGGAGATATAGTCCTCAAATAAAGGCTCCACTTTGGCAACTTTAGCCACTGCTTTACGGACCAGGTCCATAGCCTTTAAAGTAGCCAGTTCAGGTTGTTTGGCATGGACCCAGGAACAGTGCTCCCGCATATTGGCCATTTCAAACATATAGGGGTTAAGGCCTGCTTTTTGCAGGGCCTTTTGGAAGGTGCCCTCGTGCATCCGCGGGGAGCAGGAAGCAACAACTACCCTGTCCAGGTTTTGTTCCTTGATGGCCTTAATAATAGCATCCTGTCCGGGTTCGGAGCAGCAATACTTGTTTTCCTCAACATGGGCCACAAAAGGAAACTTTTTAACTTCTTCCGCCAATCTGGGTATATCCACCACACCGGCGATGTTGGTACCACAGTGGCATAAAAAGACGCCTACCTTCTTCATACACATCGCTCCTGATTTTAAGTTTTAGGTATTGCTACCTGTCCAGCAGTTTTAATGATCAAGCCAAGCCTTCTAAAGGTCTGCCAGCAGCTTGGTGGGCTCAACAAAATGTTTGTTAAACTTCAGATCAGCTTTAGGTACTCCAAAAGCCAAGGCCATTAATTCAGTAAAATAAAATATCGGTAGATCAAAGTTAGTCCCGTACTTTTTGTTCACTTGAGCCACGCGCATATCCAGGTTGGGCTGGCACAAGGGACAGGGAGTGGCGATACAATTAGCTCCGGAATCCGCAGCTATCTGCATGATATCCCGGGCCAACTTCAAGGTTATATCAGTATTGCTAAGCACCAGGGAACCACTACAGCACTCAGTCTTATACGGCCAGTCAACAGTCTCGGCTCCCAGAGCCCGGAAAATGTTATCCATAATCATCGGATTTTCCGGATCATCTACGTGGGCAATTTTAGGTGGCTTGACCAAATAGCAACCATAATAACAAGCAATCTTCAGACCCTTAAGGGGCTTTTGCAGCGCTTTGGTCATCTTTTCCAGGCCGGACTCTACTACAGCCTCCAAAGTGGATTTAACGCCAATTGTACCGTTGAACTTTCTGTCCATGACCTGTTCTACTTTAGCCTTCAGGGCCGGATCGTGTTTCATTTCATAATCAGCTGTCACCAGTCTCTGGTAACAGGCTGCACAAGGTGCTACCACATCCAGGCCTTTTTCCTCGGCGAGAGCTAAATTCCGGGCCGGAATGGCCACCCCGGCCAAATGGCTGGTGCTGTGGGCAGAACTCGCTCCACAGCAGTTCCAATCAGGAATTTCCTCCAGGGTAATGCCAAGTTTTTCACAAACCTGCCTTGTGGAATACTCGTACTCAGCTGCCGTAGAATGGAGAGAACAGCCAGGATAATACCCGTACCTCATGCTTGCTCACCTTCCAATCTCGCTGCAGCTTCGATAATCTTTTTTACCTCATTTGCCCCTTTTAATTTAGTCGGGAGGAAGCTTAACTTCCCTTTTGTAAGCATGGGTAAAGCCAGGTCAGTATTTTTAAACAAGAAGCCGGTCTTTAAGGTTAGGCGCAAGAACAATTCCAGCTCGTAAAGCCGGCCGTATTTACCGATGGAATCCATAAATAATTTGTGGACAGCAACTTCATTTTCAGCATTAGCTGTTTTCCCGGCTTCCAAAGCCATAATGCGCAATCCGTCCATGATGCGGGCCGGGTCGACTCCCCGGGGGCACCGTGCCGTACAGGTGGAACAAGTAGCACAGACCCAAATAGTTCTGGACTCCAATACCTCATCCTTCATCCCCAATTGGACCATTCTGATGACCCTATTGGGGCGAATGTCCATCGCAAAGGCTATAGGACAGCCTGCCGAACATTTTCCGCACTGGTAACAGTCCCGGACATTTACCCCGGTATGCTTGAGGACCTCATCAGCAAATTGCCCGTTTACCAGTTTCTGTTCGCTAAGATTAACAACGCTCATAGCAAAACTCCTTTTTACCAGAATCTTCTCCTAAGCAAAATCTCCCCTATAGGCCACCTCCCCGGAACCCATCCTCACCAAAACAACTTGTGAATACAAGTGCATTTCTTTCTATCTAAAACCCAAACCTAATAGAAGAATATTCGCTGTCCACTGACTAATTCCTTTTTTTTGGATAAATAAGTTTACTGAAAATTAAAGAAAATTTAAGTACATAGCTCTATACAGGTAAATAATGGAACTGAGTTAAGTGCAAAAAAAATCAGCCGGACCACTCCGGCTGACAGTATTTGCTCATGTCTGATTTAACACTTAAAAATTACACTTACTTTAATACCTTAAGTAAAATACTCCGCAGGAAACTCGGGATCCGGATATAGTAGACCCGCATGCTGTTCACCCCATTTCTACTGTTTACCCTCAGATTATGCACCGGTATCCCATCAGGTGAATGTCCTAGAGAAAGCCAATTTTGACTTTCCTTGGCTCAAGAGCCAGGTACCTGACACCAGCAGGGCTGAAATGGTGACCCAGTCATGTCCCAGCCATAGGCTTCCGATGATGAGGCACACGGTACCAACTGTCAAAGCGGGCCGCAGCTTGCGTTTAAGCACCAGCACAGCTATGAACATGGCCATGCTGAACCCACCGAGCTGTGGGAACAGATACCAGAGAAATCCCAGCCCGGGGATAACTCCGGAGCCTTCTTTACCCTGTTTGCCCAGAGGCTTTACGTAACCCAAAATCATCACCAGCAGGGTCAAAGTAGTGAATAACCCCTTGTATCCCTGCCAGTGTACCATACCACCTACCGCAACACCTTTTAACAGGTCCAGGACGACTTTGACCAGGGCTACCTCTGTACCCAGTACATAAAAGAGGTTACTGAAACTGCTGGTTCCGTCCCTGTATTCCCAAATGTCTTCCCCGCTGTTTAGCTTTGCAATAAACCGGCCAACCGGGACTGCTCCAAGCACATAGGCCAGTCCCCAGGTTAAAATCAGTGCTTCCATTTTCAACCCCTCGAATTCGCGAAATTGCCAAAAAATCTACATCTACACAACATTATGCCAATCTGATAAAAAAAATAACCTTACCCCATGCCGGAGAAGGCTATTTGTATAATTCTCTTTCAGTCAATCTCAAAGACCAGAGAGACTGTTATGCTCAGTTGGCCATTGGCGTCACCAGATTCGCCGGCTCTAAGATAGCTCTTACAGCGGTTCCACCACCGGCAGTCCATGGGCTTAACCAAATCCCTGCCGTGGTAACAAACCTCGCAGGTAGACACATGTAACCTCTCCCATAGCCGGGTCAGGTCATACCGGTGTAGCCTGGTAAGGATCTCGTCGCCCCGGGATACAGCTTCGTCATAAATTTCCTGAATGCGCAATAATTCCTGCAAAACTTCCCGTTCATCAGGCGGGATGATTAGTTGCTTGCTCATGTTGTTACCCCACCCGGACTAATATTTTTTAACTTTAATTTTGCTCACCATCAGGTAAGCAAGTATCACCATGCCAATAGGAAAGGCCAGGTCAGGAATTCGCTGGGCCACCAGCACCATAATGGCCACAATGCTTCCGGCAGCGGTTATGGGTACCCCTACAAAATAGTCACTAATGTTCAATACATTAAACCGGGCTAAGCGTATTGCACCACAAAGGGCAAAGCCTAAAGCAACGGCCATTCCAAAGTAGGGCCAGGCCACCAGTTTATAAGCATAGGCCAGAAGTGCCGGCGCCACGCCAAAGGATACCAGGTCACACAGTGAGTCCAGTTCCTTGCCAAAAGGAGAAGCGGCATCCAGTCTCCTGGCCAATTTTCCGTCCATGCCGTCCAGGACCGTCCCTATCAAGATCATAGTTGCAGCCAGCTGCCATTCATCGTTGAGTGTATAAATCAAAGAGACAACCCCGAGGAGCAGATTGGCTAATGTGAAAATACTGGGGATCATCTTAGTGTTCATCCAAAAGCCTCCCTAATCTGTACGATCAAGTCCTATTCTACCATCTTTGTCCCAGGAAAGAAAGCCTTTTCCCCCGGACAAGCACTCATCATCCTAATGAGCTCCTAAGGCACGGAAAAAGCCTTCTGCCCTAGCCAGTCTGCCACCTTTTGTACAATCATATCCCTTTCTCCACGGAAATGATTCTTAACCGGCAGTGAACGGAGAAACTTTACTCCGTATCGTCTGCCAATCAGGCGGTTATCCAAAACCACGACCACCCCATGATCCTGCTGGGTTCTGATCAGCCGTCCAAATCCTTGTTTTAACCTGATAACTGCCTGGGGGAGGGATAATTGTTGAAAGCTGTCCTGCTGGGTATTGCGCAGATATTCCAGCCTGGCTTCCATAGTAGGCAGGGTTGGCGGGACAAAGGGAATTTTAACTATTACCACACTGCGCAGCACATCCCCTGGCAGGTCAACACCCTCCCAGAAGCTGTTAGCCCCAAAGAGTACCGCCTTGGGACTTTCCTTAAATTCCTCTACCAACTTGGCCCGGCTTCCATCTATCCCGTGGCCCAGGACACAAATCCCCTGTTCCTCCAGTTGGGGCCTGACCTGTCTGTAAACATCTTTAAGCATCCTGTGGGATGTAAACAAAACCAGGGTTTTACCTTGGGCAACCAGGGCTAAATCCCTGATTAACGGGGCAATTGACTCTCCATATTCATCATCAGCTACTTCACCCGGGCTGGGAAGGTCCCGGCAAACGCAGAGTAAGGCCTGTTCCTCATAAGTGAAAGGAGAATTAAGCTGCTTGCATATTATTCTCCCGGAATCTTCGAGATTTAAGCCAACCCGGTCCATAAAGTGGGAAAAATCCCCGTCTACAGTGAGGGTAGCGGAAGTCATGATCACGGATTTCTTGTCACTGAATAACTTCTCATGCAGCAGTGGGCCGACCTGAATGGGAGCTGATTTTAAGATAACATTCACCCAATCCGGGTGTTCCTCCCTTTCCAGCCAGCATACAGAATTGCCGTCAGAGCAATTAATTACAAATTCTATAGCTTTAGCCATTGCTAAGGCGTTTTGGGCTTGGCCCTGAAGCCCTTTGGTGTCCTCCTGGAACTCAGCTCCGTTAACCCCCTGGTATCTATCCAGGATGGCTGCCAGCTTCTCCAAGTGTTCCCCTATCGTTCGCAAACGGATACATACATTGTGTTGACAGGTTTCTAATGCTGACCAGCCGGCAAATTCCCGGCGTTCTGTACGCAGCCTCACTACACCGCGGTAACCGGCAGCTTTGTCGCTTTGCCCTACTGCCTGTTCCATAAATTGTTCCAAAAGGTTAAAGAGCAACCTGCTCTCTTCCCGTACAGACTGCACCAGGTTTATGGCCTTGTCCAATTCTTGTTCGAAGGTAATAAAATCCCTGCTCCCCAGATTACCCTGAAACTTCCCTTGTCTTAGTTTCAGGGCGCCCAAAATTCCGGCATTTCCCCCCTCCCCCAGGGAGCGGAATAAACCGTTTAGAAACCGCCCAATTGCCCATTGGCTTACGTTTACCCCCAGGTGCTCAGTAGCGGCATCTTCAAGCTGGTGGGCTTCATCCAGTACCAGATAACTATATTCGGGCAGCACCTTGTTTTCAGTCTTGATATCGGAAAACACCAGGGAGTGGTTGGCAATCAGCAGCCCGGCCCCTTCTGCAATGCGCCGTGCCTTCATGCAAAAACAGTCCTTTTGAAACATGGCACACTGAGGGCCAAGGCAGGTTTCCCGCTCTGCTTCCACTTGGTTCCAAAGTTCGTGGTCCTTACCGTAGAGATTGAGTTCTACCCTGTCCCCTGTAGCGGTAACCCTTAACCAGGTAAATATCCGGACAGCAAATCCGGCCTCTTCCGGCCCAAATTCCCTCCTGCGGGCAAAAAAGGAATTCCACCTGCGCAGACACAGGTAATTGCTCTTGCCTTTAACTAAAGCTGCTTTAAACTCAAATGGTAAAATACTTTTTAACAGCGGGAGATCTTTTTCCCACAATTGCTCTTGCAGGTTAATCGTATGGGTAGCCACTACCACCTTCTGTTGGTTATGTGCTGCCCAAAACAGTGCCGGTATCAAATAGGCCAGGGATTTTCCCGTCCCGGTTCCGGCCTCCATCAGCAGGCACTTGTCTCCGACCAGGGCGGTACTAACCGCTTCAGCCATCACCACCTGCTGGGTCCGGTACTCGTAGCCGGTTATGGTTTTGGCCAGGAAACCTTCAGGCATAAACATCTCTTTAATGGCTTCGGCGTCAAACTCGACCTCCGGTTCGTTTAGCACTTCCTCTGGTTGGGTAAACAGGCTAGGCTTTATGCCAATGGTAGTCTCGCTATCCCCGGAGTCGATTTTTCCGTCAGGAAACATCTTGATTCTTTCTTTCAGCAACTGGGTCCAAAAAGCGTTATAGGCCCAGTCGCCGCCCAGGCCTATTTCAACTGCCTGCTGCAGAAAATTCAACGGTAGTTCCCGCAGTTGCTTCACCAGGACCAAGAGTAACTCCGCAGTGGCCTTGGCATCAGCAAGTGCTCTATGTTGAATGGAATGCTCTATTTTTACTTCTCCGGTTAAGGTTTTCAGCCGGTGGTTTTTGGCCAGAGGCAAAGCCCACCGGCCCAGGTCGACAGTATCCAAACTCTCCCAGCCAATCCGTTCCTGCAATGCAGCCTCTAAAAACCCGATGTCAAAACCCACATTATGTCCCACCATTATCGCCGGAGCAGCCAAGATTAATTCTCTTAACTCCGGTAATACCGCTTCCAGGACAGGCGCCTCCTGAACCATTTCCGGAGTAATACCGGTTAGTTGGGAAATTCGGAGGGGTATGGGCCGCTGTGGACGGATCAGGGTTTGCCAACAATGCACAATCCGCTCATCCTCCACAATAACTGCACCGATCTCGATTAATTCATCCCTAGTAGGGTCGGAACCTGTAGTTTCTACATCCACCACCAAGTATCTGATACCCATTGGTTAACCCCTCTCAATCAAGAAGACTACATTAATTCTAAATTAAAAGAGGATTAAAAACAACCGTCCGGTTCTCTTACATCTCCAGCAGTTTGAGCCCAGGCTCCTCTTTAGTATTGACTTCATATACCTTGATGTCAGCCAGCCCGCGGCTACGGAGCAGGGAAACCGTTTGCAAACAATCCGAAGGGTTGATTTTTAACGCTAAACCGCAGCTTGCAGAGATCTCCTTAGGAGTAGGAATTACCACCTGGTCAATCCCCCCCTCCTGGAGCGCCTTCTCCGCCGCAAGGGCATGATGGGTAGACTTAAATACCACCAGGCAGTATTTTTCGGCAAACATTAGACTTTTTCCCATGCAATATCTCCTTAAATCCAGCAAAACGCTACTAATGGTATATTTATACCGCTCAGGCGCCAAATGTGACTTTTGGCGGGCCTAGTATGGAAAAGCTGTCAGGAGTGGGTATAATTAAAAGTGAGCAATACCTCTGATAATACCTCATCTCCTCTCCCCTTTTCTCTGAACTGTATCACTGGATGCAGTTCTTTTTTTTTGGTTATTTTGGTTAGTCCCCGAAGCCAATTCCTACGGACTTTGCGGCCCTGATCAGGTCGCTGTCTAAGGGAACGGTGCGCAATACTCCCACAGCTTCCTCAAGAGCAACCGCTACTATATCCGGGGTACGCAGGGATACCATCTTGCCGAATTCGCCCTTTGCCACCAGTTCTACCGCTTTAACTCCATACCTGGTTCCCAGTATGCGGTCAAAGGGAGTCGGACTACCTCCCCGCTGAAGGTGTCCCAGAACGGTCACCCTGGTTTCCATGCCTGTGCATGCCTCAAGTTGTTTTCCCACCACATTTCCGATTCCTCCCAGGCGAATGGGGTCAGCGCTGTCAGCAATCACCTGCTGAACCACCATCTCACCGCCAAGAGGTTTGGCTCCTTCCGCTACCACCACAATGCTGAATCTTTTGCCTTGCTCCCTGCGCTTCACTACCTTAGCACATATTTTAGCATAGTCAAAGGGGATCTCGGGAATAAGAATCACGTCGGCGCCACCGGCAATTCCAGCCTCCAGGGCAATCCAGCCGGCATAGCGGCCCATTACCTCCAGGATCATCACCCTATGGTGGGACTCCGCCGTGGTATGCAGCTTGTCCAGGGCCTCTGTGGCAGTTACCAAAGCAGTATCAAATCCAAAGGTTGCATCTGTCGCCGAAAGGTCGTTATCAATGGTTTTGGGAATACCTACAACGGGAAGGCCCTGCTCATGAAATTCCCTGGCAATGCTTAAACTCCCGTCCCCACCGATTATCACCAGAGCTTCAATACCTTGCCCGGACAAGGTATCCATGATTTCAGCAGACTTGTCCTTGTATACCCTTTGGCCGTTTTCCAGGATAACAGGATATTTAAACGGGTTATCCCGGTTGGTAGTGCCTAAAATGGTGCCTCCCCGGGGCAAAATTCCTGAAACATCCTGTACGGTCAGCCGCCGCAGTCTACCCTCGATAAGCCCGCCAAAACCATCTTCTATTCCGATTACTTCCAAACCATGTTCCTGAGTGGCCGCCTTAACCACAGCCCTTAACACTGCATTCAACCCAGGGCAATCTCCTCCCCCGGTCAATACCCCGATACGCTTTATTTTACTCATTTTGCTTTCCCTCCCTAATACGTTAAACCTTAAATTGATTAACGTCAGCACTATTGAACTTATTTCTATAATTTCTCCGGTTTACCTTCTATAAATTCGACAAAAATTACCTAAACTGCCTTCAACGGCAAAGACAAAAAAAGAAGCCTGGAAGGCATCATTTTGTTAATGCTTCCAGGCTCTCCCGGCCAGGCCACTTGTCATCCAGCTTCTTTAACTCCCTGGTGAGGAGCAAAAACAGTTCTTTGTCATTCCTGTCTAGGGCATGGTCAATCAGGACCAGGACTGCCTGACGTAAAACCTCATCCACTGCAGCCTCTACCTCTACTGGTCGCATACTCACCAGAATCCCCCCTTGCTCCGGGCTCACTAAACCCCCAGCTTCAGGTAATATATCATATGCGGCCCCAACGGGGAATAACCCTTTTTTCTTTGCTTAGCGGGACATGCAACGAAGGAATTTACCAGCTAACTTTAAACACCCAAGGTTCTTCACCCAACAGGTCATTACCGAGCCTGAACTCAGCATTGCCTGTCAGGAGATTAATAGGGCCGATTACCAGGATACCTGTGACTTCTTTTCCGGGGTCCAGCTCCATCTGGTAGTTATTCTCCAGATTGTACAGCTGGGGAATTGTCTTCCCTGTTTGAATTCCCAATGGGTTAGCCAGGGAAATGAATATCCTTTTGAGTGAGTTATTTTTAACCCCGACAAACAGCCTGGTCTCAGTATCGGCAAACTCTATTTTCTGCAGGGTGACCTGTTTACCGTTTCGATCAATGGTTTGCATCACATTTAGTTGGAATTTGGCCGGCGCCATAATATTCCAGGGCTCCAGGGCTTCCAAGCGCTGGGCGATGACCAGCGGTACCTCCACGATAGTATTGGTTTCCCGGTCAAGCGCAGGAATTTTTCCCATAACACCAATGACCTGAACATCAGTGATTAACCCACGTTCATTTAAAAGAATATGCGGATCGCCCTGGAAGGAGAGCAGTAAGCGAATATCTTTCTGTTCTCCTGTGGGCCTTACCGCTAACTGTAAGATGACCTTGCCCTCTTTCCTTTCGACTACCTGGTCAATTCTGCCGGTCAGTTTGACCTCCTGCCCGGTCATGGACAACAGTCTGTTGTATACCGCCCTGAGATTGTCATTGGAGATAAGCTTACTGTTTTGCTGCGGAGATAATACGTTAAACGGCCCCGGTTTTAGGGGGTTCTGGTTATCCCGTGCCAGGCGGGAATCGGCATACAGCTGCAGGCTGATCATCCACCCAAAGACTACAATGGTCATCAGGGCCACTGTATAGAATTTGCGCCGGTCATCCCTCCAGAATCTGAGCCAGGTATGACCGGCCATAAAGAAGTTAGCCAACACCCCCTGATTGCCGCCGAAGGTCTCCAAAGCCTCTAATTTTTCCAGGTTAAGTGCCTCCGCAAAAGCAGTGCTCAATTCCTCCACACTGTTAAAACGCTTTGCCGGGTCCTTGTCCAGAGCCTTCAAAACCACCCAGTCCAGTTGCCGGGGAATTGATTTGCCAAAGTAACTGGGGACCTGAGGTTCCTGCCTGAGTATCTTATTAACTATCTCTCCCAGACTTTCTCCCCGGAAAGGCAGTTCACCGGTCAGCATCTGGTACAAAAGAACCCCCAGAGCAAAAATATCGACCCTGTGGTCACCATGCTCTCCCATAATTTGCTCAGGGGCCATATTGGACGGGGTGCCGACACTGGCCCTGGTTTGGGTAAGCTCGCTTTCATCCACCAAGCGTGCTACTCCGAAATCAGTAACTTTAACTACCTTGTCCTCGGTTAAAAGGATGTTGGCAGCTTTGAGATCCCGGTGCACTACATTGTGTTCATGGGCATGCTGAATTGCCGCTAAAATTGCCGGAAAGACCTCTGCCACTTCCCGGAGGGAAAAAGCTCCTTCTTCCAACAGTTCCTGGAGGGTTAATCCTTCCACCAGTTCCATTACCAGGTAAAAATCCCCATCGTCCTCATAGTAATCATAAAAGCGGACAATATTCCTGTGGTTTAACTTGGCAGTAATCTTGGCTTCCCTGGTAAAACGCTCCAAAACCTTGTCCTTCTTATGAACAGGGTCTAGCTTTTTCACTGCTACCTCAAGGTCCAGTTTCGTATCAAAGGCCCGGTAGACACTGCTGTAGCTGCCTCGACCCAGCTCTTCAAGAATCTGAAACCTGTTGCGAAAATTCTCCCGTGGCAATTCGGCCAGAACCGGAAAAATCCCGGTTTGATCCCTTTGGTCCGGAGGTACCAGAATATCCGCACATTGCTCCATCTCTTCCTGGCTCATATGCTCGGCTTTCATGGACATTAGCAGGGGTACCAAATCCTTAAGCATTACCACATGGACTTTGCCGATTTTCCCCCGGGAGGTGAAGTGCATACCGGTCAAATTAGATTGTTCATGGGAAAACACCACAATGGGTTCTACCTTGAAGTTCTTTTGGATGCCATATAACTCGGTATATTTTGCCCGGACATAATCCCGGACCACTTTAGCATACTGGTTAACCTGACTGGCAGGATTGCCTATCTTGACAAATTCCCTGCGGCCCTCGGTAAAGCGCTCTTGAACCCAGTTGCCCATTAAACCGCCGCTGATTTTACCATTCATATTCTTACACTCAATTACAAATATAGCAGCAGGGGTGATTAAAAGATGGTCAATGTCTACCACGTTATGATGATGAGCCACTCGTGGAGAGTTCAAAATCAAGAATTGTTCCGGAAGTTCCTCTTCCAGAAGGACAGCTACCCGTTCCTCGCCCTCCTGGCCAAAGGAACCGGATATTTTGGAAACCGGTTTTAAAGTAACCGCCATGCAGTTCACCTCCCTTCCTGTGACTAGAGTGAAACAGTTGTTTTTATATGACGGAAATTGCGTTTTATCTATAAAAGTACCACAGGATAATTCCTGTGGTATCAATTTAACAAAATAATTCAGCGTTTGCAACCTACTTGCGCAAATTGGCTAAAATATCCTCTAAAACCTGCTTAATTTCCTGATCGCCGTTTATATTAATAAGTTGACCTTTTTGGGCATAATAATCGATAAGCGGTTGGGTTTGGGCCTCATAAACATCCAGCCGGTTACCAACTGTAGCTTCATTATCATCATCCCGCTGGTAAAGCTCACCGCCGCAGCTGTCACAGACACCTTCCTGTTGGGGAGGATTAAACACCACATGGAAACTGGCTCCACAGGAACGGCAAATTCTCCTGCCGGTTAGCCGGGCCATAAGCTTTGCTCTGGGAACAGCAATATTGATAACCCCATCCAGGGTAATAGACATTCCAGCCAAGGTAGCGCTTAAGGCATCAGCCTGGGCAAGAGTCCTGGGAAAACCGTCTAACAAAAACCCGTTCCGGCAGTCAGGTTTGGCCAATCTTTCTTTGACCATGCCCACTACAACCTCGTCAGGGACCAATTGTCCGGCATCCATGTATTCTTTAGCCTTTTTGCCCATTTCCGTGCCTTCTTTAATAGCTGCCCGGAACATGTCCCCGGTGGAAATGTGGGTAATGTTCAACTCCTTCACCAGTACCTCAGCCTGGGTGCCCTTGCCTGCTCCCGGCGGCCCCATGATTAACAAATTCACTACAAACCCCTCCTTAACCTCTTGATGAACTTTATCTCTCCGCCCCCGGCTACATGAAATCTCTCTATGTACATTTTGAATTATATCATAGAAGATTGTCCGTGAGAATACTAACTCACGGACAATTTGCCTGGAGACTTAACTCCGACCAGAGCTTTTCCGGGCACAGGTCTTTGAGCAGGATTTGGCCATAGTTAAGTTTTCCGGTAAAGGGGTTTTCCTCCCAATCTGTCAAGCTTAGATCCTTTGCCCCACCTTTGTTGACTGGCAGACTGCCTGTTAACATACCTTCCATTAACCAGAGTCTTACTAATTCATCTTCACCGGTATTTACTACTGTGCTTCTCAGGGATTTGGCCCGTTCAGTCGCCGGGCTGCAGATGAAGGTCTGGCAGACCAGGGGCCGGTGAGCATAAATTTTGCAATGCCTGTTTTCCTTATTAAGGAAGAGGCAAGCACCACTGCCGTCCCTGCTCAAAGTTATGTCAACCCAAGGCGATTCAACCTCAACTTCAGCGCACCGGCTTAACACTTCATACAGAGAATTCCCACCTATGCCCTGGGCTTGCCGGAGTTGGAACACATCTATGCTGGTAAGGGGTATCCGTTCAGCACAACAGCGGTCACACCCTGCACATAGCTTTATCGCGCAGCGTAAACGGGCAAGGCCACCTTCCTCAATCAGCCGGTTAAGGCCATCTAAATAGTCCTGTACAGTGGCCTCTGGGCTTAGCACTTCAACATCATAACCTTTTTGCCCTTCAACCTCGACAGTAAAGACCCGGACTCGCATTTGTCTAACACTCTCCCGAAGCATATAAATATTTTTTTGAATATTGCCCAACCAAAAAAGCCTGATAAATAAGTCTTCTGCCAAGATTATACAGTCGAAGAACAGCACCAAATTGACTATTCGGCAATATCCGCAATATTTTCGACAAATTGTACCTTGACCACAATGCTACAATAAAACTAGGTTAGCAACATAAAGCTCATTGGTTCGAAAAATTCCTTACGGATGGTGGTTAATTTGAACAGAACAAAAACCTATGAACACGAACTGACCATATTAGAAAAGGGTGCGTGCGTTACCACGATAGAACCCCAGGAACTTCTTCCCCGGCAGTCTGGTGTGTTTTGCATCAGCCCCGGAACTTGGGTGGAGGACCCGATCACAGGAGAACGTGAAAAGATTAAGTATTGGTATAAAGCCGCCTCACCTGTGTACTGCCCGACTTGCGACCTCGAATTGCCTGCAGCAACCTTCATTAAAACCAAAAAGCATATTATTTTGTTCTGTGAATTATGCCACACCTATACTTGGTTGCGCATAGTAAGGTAGTTCCCGGAACGAATGTAAATATTATGCACATGAAAAGTCCACCTTTAGACTATTAAAGGTGAACTTTTTGCTTACGCAATTATTAGGTTAAATACACATGATTGTGGTGATAATTGCCCGGTTTCATTATCCGATATTACCTGTCAAAATGGGTAAAACACTATTCAGCACTCTTTGCGAGGCCAAATAGTTTTTTTCTTCAATCTCCGGGCGCCTGGGTATATCAGGTAGTTCGGACGGATCATCATTTAGACTGGGAGGTAAGACAAAGGGGCTCTGTGCTGACCATTTTTTAATCCAGGCTTCAGGGATCTTAGCAGGGACTTTGATACCTTTCATCTCTCCCCAGAGGAGTGTCCAGGCCCGGGGTACCACCTTCCAAATATCATAACCCCCTCCTCCGATTGCTACCCACTTGCCGTCACATACCTCATGGGCCAAACGGTGTACTATTTTGGGAATTTCTTTATAGGTCAAAGTGGAGGCTGACAGGTGGGTCAGGGGGTCATAGAAGTGGCCGTCACAACCATTTTGGCTGATGATAATATCCGGTTCAAAAGCCTTAACTATCGGATATACCACCTCCCGGAAATTTTTAATCCAGGATTCATCCTCAGTAAAAGCCTCCAAAGGCACATTAACAGCATACCCGTATCCTAATCCCTTGCCAACCTCGGCAACCTTTCCGGTACCCGGAAAAAGAAAGCGGCCTGTCTCATGAAAGGAAATAGTCAAGACATTGGGGTCCTCATAAAAAGCCCACTGTACCCCATCTCCATGATGGGCATCAGTATCAATATATACTACCCGGCAGTTATATTTTTTTTGGAGAAGTTTAATTGCAATTACAGCATCATTTAATATACAAAAGCCGGAGGCCATGGCGCTGTGAGCATGGTGGAGCCCTCCGGACAGATTGATTGCATGCTCAACTTTACCTTCCATTACTAATTCAGCAGCGGTAACGGTAGCGCCTACCACCAGACTGCCTACCTTGAACATTTCCGGAAAAACTGGGTTATCCTCAGTTCCCAGGCCGTAAAGGTGGGCGCCTTCATCACTGGCCCCCGGTTCGGAAAGCTTTTTTAGCATTTGTAAATAGCGTTCCTCATGAAAGGTCAGCAGTTCTTCCATATTGGCAGCCCTGGGCAGCACCATGTCATTCTGTTCCAGGAGGCCGTAGGCTTCCAAAAGGTCCAGGGTAAGCCTAAGCCTTACAGGATTAAAGGGATGATCTTCGGAAAAATGATATTTCAGCATGTCCGGTGTAAATACAAAGGCTGCCTTACAAGTCATGCTGAGACCCCCCATTTTCCGGCCAGAGTACCCTGTACCCTGCTGTTTTGATCTGTTGGATAATCTTGCGGGGGTCTATGGTCTTGATTCTAATCACAACCCCACGATACGCCGGTCTTTCTCCCGGGGTTGTCAGGAGACTTACGATATTCACCCCATTAGCCTTAATAATGTCTGTGATATCCGCTAAAGTACCCGGACGGTCCGGGACCTCGATTTGGATTTGCGTACCTGGAGAAGTTACACCCATAAGCTCTACCAGAGCAAAGAGAATATCCGACTGGGTCAGAATGCCTACAACCGTTCCCTGTTGCAGCACGGGAAGACAGCCAATTCGATGCTCGTATAATAACCTTGCTGCCTCATCAATGCTTTCCAGGGGGTGTACTGTAATTACATCCCTGTGCATGATCTGTTTAAGTAGGGTCCCGGTCATTATATCCCAGTTTTCCACCTGTAAGAAAGGCGGGCTAGCAGTCCGAAGATCCCTGTCTGAAACTATTCCCACCAGTCTGCCTTCCTCCACCACAGGCAGGTGCCGGATGCCTTTGCTCTTTACCAGATTAAGGGCTTCCCAGAGAGACATCTCCGGACTCACAGTTACCACTTCTTTGTTCATAATTCTTCGTACCAACATCTACATCCCTCCTTCTCAATTTTGGGTTGGACCAGGGTAAACGGGTTCAGATCATCCACATATGCTTGTACAGGCAGGATTCAAAAGCCACCACCTGCTCCGGGGTAATCCGCTTGCCAATCCTGGCCTCCATAAAG
>JAJZTU010000307.1 GCA_021848765.1 Bacillota bacterium | reverse complement strand
TCTCACATAAAAATCGCGCCACAGGGCAGGGACAACATCCTGATCAAGGGTGTCAGGTAGGACTCATAAAGGATAACCAGAATCATGTAGACCAGGAGCAAGGAAAGGAGCAGGGCAAAAATCAGGTCGGCAAAAGATTCCCGCTGGTCTTTTATTTCCCCGTAGTAATCAATCTCATAACCGGGAGGAAGGTGCATTTTAGCCCAGATTTTATCCCAGTTGTCACCCAGGGCTCCCACCGCTTCTGTGGTAGTCCCCTTGATGGTAATTAAGCGGTCGCGGTTTTTATGTGAGATCTCGGTTGGCCCTTTAGCCGGCGCAATCTCAGCTATTTGACTTAATTGAACGAGTTCACCCCGGTTATTGGTTAAAGTTATTTTAGACAAATCAACCACGGTGGACCGGTCTGCTTCCCGCAGCCGTACTCGTAAATCATATTCCTTGCCATGGTCCCGGTAAAGGGTAGCGACATCACCTTCCATGCCGGCCCTTAAGGCCCGGGCGATCTCGCCCACTGAAAGGCCGTGTTGAGCGGCCCGCAGGCGGTCGACTTTAACTTGCACCTCCGGCTGTCCCAAACCCTGCCAGGAGGAAGTTACGTCAGCAACTCCGGGGGTGGATTTAACCACCTGTTCCACTTTAGCTGCAATTTCCACCAGGGTATCCTGGTCCGGCCCGGTAACTTCCACCATAATGGGGGGCTCGTCACCCATTCCGGGTAACCCCCCCTCAGTGACGGTAAAAGATTCAACAGGGAGGTTCTTACCCCAGGACCGGACTTCATCAGCTATCTCGAAGACACTTTGCTGCCGTTCAGCTTTGGGTTTAAGCACAACCGCTATCTTCCCCATGTGGGAACCCGATTTAGCCGACCAGTCGTTCCCCCCTTTACCCAAAGAGGTGTAATAATGCTCTACTTCCGGGATATGCTTAAGTTTGGCTTCCACTTCTTTAATCGCCTTATCCGTGCGGTCCAGAGCGGTTCCGGGGGTTAGCTTCAAATCGATAATAAATCGTCCGTTATCAGTTTTCGCCATAAAGCCAGACCCGATAAAACCCATGACAACAAGAGAAATACTACCCGCCAGGGCTAAGGTTACCACACCCAGCACCGTCCACCTGTGCCCCAGGGCCCACTGGAGCAAACCGCGGTAGAAGGTTACTACCCAGCCCCCAATATGTTCCAGCTTAGTACTCAATAACTGCCAGAAACTCCTACCCCGGGACCCGTTTCCATTGGTGTACAGGTTTCCTTCCTCCCCGTTGCCGGGTTTCTTATACAACTTGGCGGCCAGCATGGGAGTCAGGGTAAAGGAGATAAATAGAGAAAACAAGGTGGCAAATACTACGGTAAGCCCAAACTGGCGAAAAAATTGACCCACCATGCCCTGCATAAAGGCAATGGGTCCAAAGACCACTATATCCGAAAGGGTAATGGCAATAGCAGCCATGCCAATTTCACCCCGGCCGTCAATGGCAGCCTGGATGGGGTTTTTACCCATTTTCAAGTGCCGGTGAATATTTTCCAACACCACTATGGAATCATCTACCAGAATACCGACGCAGAGAGATAAACCCATTAGGGAGAGCATGTTAAAAGAATAACCAAAAAAGTACATCATCATAAAGGTGGAGATGATGGAAGTAGGAATGGCCAGCATCACAATAAGCAGGGAACGCCATTCTCTAAGGAAGAACAAGAGTACCAATCCGGTCATCAGCACACCTTCAATCAGGGTGCGTTTGGTGTCGGCCAGAGAGTTATTGATAAAATTCGAACTATCAATGGCAATAACCAGGTTAACACCTTTGGGTAAAGTCTTCTGGATTTTGGTTATTTCGGCCCGTATCGCTTTAGCCGTATCCACAATACTGGCATCACTTTGTTTCTGAACGATGATTCCCACTGCTTCCTGATCGTCTAAACGGCTGTACTGGCGAACTTCCTTATATGAATCCTTAACCTCTGCCAGCTCCTTTAGAGCTACTGAACCACCATCGCCCAAGGGAATACGCAGTTCCTGGATTTCCTCTACACTGCTGTACTGTCCCAGCAGCCGGACGGTATACTCATTCTGCTGTTCGCTTATGCGCCCGCTGGGAATATTATGGTTTTCCAGTTTCAAACGGGTAATTATCTCATTGATGGAGAGTCCGTAGGCCTCCAACCGGCTGCGGTCAACATCAACCTGAATCTCCCGCTGTTTCCCCCCCTGGAGGGTCACCCTGGCCACCCCGGGTACCGTTTCCAGGCGTTGTTTAATTCTATCCTTGGCTAACCGGTAAGTCTCGGGCAGGGGAAGCTTGCCCGAGACCACCATGGTCATGACCGGCTCAGCGTTCATATCATACTTCTGGATAATGGGTTTATCGACGTCCCTGGGAAGTTTGTAGAGTATGGCATCCACGGCTTTCTGAGTGTCACCGGCTGCTACGTCGAGATCAGTACTCATACTGAATTCCAGGACGGTCCAGGTCATTCCCTCGGAAGCAGAAGAAGTAACCCGTTTTAACCCGCTTAAAGATGCCACAGCCTCCTCAATAGGGTCAATTACCTGGGTCTCAATTTCCTCAGGCCCTGCACCGGGATATGTAGTTACAATAGTTATAACAGGTATATCTGTCTTGGGGAACATGTCTGCCCCCATCCTGGAATAACCAACCAGGCCCAGTACGATGAAGAACATTATCACCATGCTCATCCCGGCCGAGCGCTTAATGGAAAACTCAGTTACTTTCACGGACATCCCCCTTCCGGTTAAGCCCTTTGAGTAAAATCTCCACTATGTTTTCTATTAAGTCACCGGAGAAAAGTTGCCGGTCATGACAGAGCTGCTTAATTCCCCAGATTATGCCGGTGGCAAGCTGCGGCTCAAGGTCTTTTCTCAGGACTCCGGTTACCTGTCCTAACTTAACCAGCTCAAGGATTTCCTTTTCTGAAACTGTCCCGCTTTGCCTGTGGATTAGTTCCACCATCTTGCCGGCCCAATTGGCGCTGTCAAGTGTATTCCGCGCACTGTTGCCAGTAGCCTTTATAGCCATTTTCTCCCCTCCCGGCTTAACTCATATCCCCCTCAGCCCAAAAGTGACTGACTGTCAGTCAGTTATCTGCGATTATTATATTTTAACATAGTCAATATTTGCTAAAAGTGGCCGCCTCTATTCGTATTTAGTTTTTATTTTGCCACCAATGCCCCGCGTAGAAAGTCCAGAATCACCGGTGTTACCTGTTCCAAAGCAGCCGGCTCTTCCCAAAGCAGGGCGCTGCAGGTTACCCGCTCTACCATTGCTATAATCAAATAAGCGGTAATTATGGGGTCAGCCTTGGCAAAAACCCCGCTGTCCATTCCTTCCTGCAAAATTTCACACACCGGCCCAACCAGCTTACGGTTCATTTCCCGGCTTTCTTCATCGTAGACCGCTTCACAGGAAACTTCCCGTTGAATTACCCGGATCAGCTCCTGGTGGCGTTTCATAGTCTCTACGCCTGAAAGCAGCAAAAGTTCAATTTTCTTGAAGGGATCAACTTCCATAGCTTTTATATTAAAACTCTTCTCGATAATTTCATTGATAATCTGTTCATGAACCCCCATCCTGACATGTTCCTTGCTGTCGAAATACAAGTAAAAGGTGCCTTGGGCCACCCCTACCTTTTTAACAATCTGGCTTACTGTAGTCTTTTCATATCCCTGTTGGGCAAAAAGTTCCGCTGCTGCCCTTAGGATATCGTTTCGCCGTTGTTCTTTAGGGTTGTTCATAAGTTGCGCCCTCCAGAAATAAACTGATTGCCTCAGATAGTTTCTCCTCTAAGTGAAAATCCTCGGAAACCGCACAATACCAGGACCCAGGGCCAAAAAACAGGAGTTCCAGATACCTGCCCATGTCCTCAGCGCTGATATCTTTCCTGATTTCTCCCTGACAAACCGGGTCCAACCCTGCAATAAAAAGCACGGCTTTCCCGTGCTTTGCATACGATATTATTTAATCCTTGTATTGAGGTTCGGTGCCAGGCTGGTTTCACCCTCTAATCTGGCCTTCACCGTATACGATGTATTTAATAGTCGTAAGTTCCTTTAGCCCCATCGGCCCCCGGGCATGCAGCTTCT
>JAJZTU010000306.1 GCA_021848765.1 Bacillota bacterium | reverse complement strand
GAGGGGAGGAAATATCTATGGGTTTGTGGTTTGTTTTGGTACTTCCCGCGTTTCTGCTGGCCCTTTATGCCCAGTTCAAGGTTAAATCAACTTTTGCCAGGCAGTCCAAGGTGGCTGCCAGCAGTGGAGCATCCGGCGCGCAGGTCGCCAGGGGGCTTCTGGATTCCCAAGGTTTGCATAGTGTCCCGGTGGAGTTGACCCCCGGAAGCCTCAGTGACCACTATGATCCTAAAAGTAAGGTCCTGCGGTTGTCCCCGGAGGTGTATCATGGCACCTCGGTGGCTGCCCTGGGGGTTGCCGCCCACGAGGTGGGCCATGCTATCCAGCACAGGCAGGAATATGTGCCGCTAAATATCAGAAATAGTTTTTTTCCGGTAGCAAACTTGGGCTCTTCTCTGGCTATGCCGCTGATTTTTGTAGGGTTTCTTTTAGGATTTGCCAAATTAGCCCTTCTGGGAATAGTAGCTTTCAGCTTTGCGGTATTTTTCCAGATAGTGACTCTACCTGTGGAATTCAATGCCAGCAACCGGGCTCTGGCCCTGCTGGAAAACCGGGGCTATATCACCAGGGCTGAAGTTGGCCCTACCAAAAAAGTACTGGATGCCGCGGCACTGACTTATGTTGCTGCAACCCTGGTGGCCATTGCCGAATTAATAAGGTTCATCTTAATGTTTTTGGGACAATCCAGAGATGACTAGTGCTGCTAAGCAAACAGTGGATCAAATAGTATGGAGATGATGAAAAATGGAGTCGATAAAAATGGAGTCGATAAAAATGGAGTCGATAAAAATGGAGTCGATAAAAATGGAGTCGATAAAAATGCTGGCATGTCCCCTCTGCAGGAGCAAAAATGTCGGCAAGATCAAGACAAAACATTATTTCTGCAGGGAATGTTTTTCTGAGCTGGAGTTGGAGAAGACGGGGTTTACAGCCTACGAGATTGATGTGGACGGGGGCCTGAAAGCAGTAGAAAAATCAGCCTAGGCATGTCGTAAGGAGGCAGGGGAATGGCCAAAGAAGTGGTTAACAAAAAGATGTTAATTCGAGGTCGGGAGGTTACATTTACCTTCTTGTCCACCAAAGACGCAGTAGTAATCGTCCCCCGGACTAAAGCCGGAAAGATTGTCCTGGTGCGGCAAATCAGGCCTGCAGTCGACGAAGAACTGTTAGAACTGCCTGCCGGCGGTATTGAAAAAGGTGAAGACCCGCTGCAAGCAGCCCATAGGGAATTAGCTGAGGAGACAGGGTATGCTGCCCGTGAAATTAAGCTAATTTCCAGCTTTTATCCCAGCCCCGGCATTACCACTGAAAGGATGTACATGTATCTGGCTGAGGTAGGGGAACAGTCAGGGCAACAGTTAGATGATGGTGAGGACATTGCTGTTGAGGAATATAGTCCGGAGGAGGCCTGGGACCTTGTTAAGCGGGGAGAAATCAGGGATGGAAAAACCATAGTAGGCCTTTCCCTGCTGCGTTCGTCAAGGGATTAAATTAGCCCAATCGGCAAATGCTAAACCTGTATTGCTGATACCCTGAATGTAGAGGGATTGCAGCCGGGTAAGGTCAGGGTGAGGCCCGTTAACCACTGTTACCTTTTGGGGATGGGGACAAGAACGGTGTGCGAAGTCCAAAAGCTGGGCAGTCAGGATGTCAGCCGCCGGCAGGGAATAGCCGATGATAATCAGTTCCTGAGCCCTGGACAGGCAGTTGTAGGCAGTATACCAAATCCTGCGCAGGTCAGGGAGAGAATAGGATTTAAACAGGGTCGGAGCTATCAGAAAAGGACGCAGGGTGGAGCTTTCCTTGGCGAGGCTGCGGTCCGGATTCCGGCACTGATTACAAAGGAGCGCCCCGGCGGAGGCTTCCCGGACTGAATAACACCGGGTGCAAAATACCAGATTAATTGACCCGTGGAGCTTAATAACCGGAATGCGCAGTTGAAACCGGATAGCTGTTGATTCCCGGTCTAAGGGAGAGCCCGGGAGGAATAATTGATAATCAACACCCAGGTTATTACGTTCCAGTGCCCTCTCCACCACCAGATCGTAATTAAAAGTGAGGATTAGATCACCGGGGCGGAGCTTCCTCGCAAAGGAATCGTAGCAACTTAACTTATCCCGGAGTTTATCAGGTTGAAGCAGGCTGATAAATTCTTTAAGCAGGAGATTAACCTTTGCCTCCAGCAGCCGTCTGTCTTTTGAGGCAGGTTCTGAATAGTGTTCAAACAACTCGAGGCGGCTGATTACCTCTTCAAAATCCGCCTGCTGACACCCGTGAGACCGGTTATGAAAAAGGTGGCGGTCTAACCAGGTTTCCAATTGGGCAACCTCAAATGTTTTGGAATCCCTGGCGAAGATTTTTTTGAGGACTTCCCGGGAAAGGGGAGCCCCTGCAGCGACTGAAAATCCTGAACCTAATAAAAACACCCTACTCATCCAACTGACCTCCTGGGATTGTAAATACCTGTCTTAGGATTGACAGAAACTCAGTTAGTATTCATTAGGTAATTTGAATAAATTCATTGCTGTTGAAGCATAATATAGCTGACAGGAGCCTGGGGGGTGATGCCTTGTTACAGAACAGAGTACGGTTTTCCCATGACGTGGTGGGCAAGGATTTTTATAAGCTGAGCCAGGATGAAGCTGATTTGGTTTCCAAGGCGCTTTACACCGGGCATGCTGTCTTCTGGCAAGACGGAGTTAACCTGGTCAACTCTAATTACCCTAACCTTAATGCAATACCTGGCGATCAGGTGGAACCTGCTGAGTATTCAACCCTTCCTGTTGACTGAAGATCTCCCTGCTGTGAAAGGGAGGTCTTTTTTTGACTTTCCGGTTTAAAACATGTTAAACTCCATTGTGGAAGATGCCATAATTGTGCAACAATTACTGGACAAGCAGGAATTTGACAAAAAACATCAAATTTAACACAGGTAGGATGTAAGCAGGTGAAGAAATAGTGAGAGATATTACAATTGAAGAAGCCTTACGAATTAAAGACAGACTCTTTGTAGATGTCCGGTCCCCCGGGGAATTCACCGAGGCCACTATTCCCGGGGCCATAAATGTTCCTTTGCTGGACAACGAGGAGCGGGCAAGGGTTGGGACTGTTTACCGTCATCAGGGTCCTGAGGATGCGAAGGAACTGGGGCTGGAATATGTGTCACCGAAATTTCCCGGGATGATGAAGAGGATTAAGCAGCTCAGCAGCCAATATACAGTGGTGGTTTTTTGCTGGCGGGGTGGCCTGCGGTCAAAGACGGTTTGTGAGATGTCCAAAATAATGGGGCTTACTGTCTTGAGACTGGTAGGAGGATATAAAGCCTACAGGCGATATGTTAACGATTTTCTCAACAGGCCTTCCCTCCCGGGACGGGCAGTGGTTCTGCATGGGCTTACCGGGGTAGGCAAAACCGACATCTTGAACCTTCTGGAAAATCTGGATGTAGGAGTCCTGGACCTGGAAGCTATGGCTAATAACCGGGGTTCGGTTTTTGGGTCTATTGGTTTGGGGGAGCAGCCCAGCCAAAAGATGTTCGAATCCCGGATTGTTGAAGTATTATCCAGCCCCAAATGTGGCGCTGCTTTCGCAGTAGAATGTGAGAGCAGGAGAATTGGCCGGCTGATCTTACCTGACTTGTTGCTAAACTCCATGACCGGAGGCAGCCACATCCTGCTGTATGCTTCCATGGAGAAACGGATAGAGCGCCTGGTAAACATGTATGCGGGTAATCCAAACAATGTGGTCGGCCTGCACAAGGGTATTGATTCTTTAACTAAACGTTTAGGGAAAAATAAGGCTGAAGAGCTAAAGGCAATGGTTACCCGGGGTGATTATGCACCCTTCATGGAATATTTGCTGGTAAACTACTATGATCCGCTCTACCGCTATCCGGAGGGTCCTTCAGAACAATATCCCCTGTCGGTATGTACAGATAATCCAAAAACTGCTGCGTTGAAAATTGCTGAATTCATGCGGGAATTGGTGGCTCAAATAGGGGCTTCACCGGTAGTTGTCCAATAGGAGGCAGTACAGAAATGGTCTATCTGGAGTATCGCATACTAACCAACCGGCCTGGGCTACTGGGGGATATTACTTCCCTGATCGGCCTCAGATCG
>JAJZTU010000305.1 GCA_021848765.1 Bacillota bacterium | reverse complement strand
AGGGAATGCCCCGAACGGGATAGGTGTCTACCTATCGAACGCTTGTGGAGACTGTGTAAGACTCTACTATCGTAGAGCAGTAGTCGCTGAAACAAGAAGTCCCCACCTCCTAGCGAAGGTGGGGGAGCATTCACCGTTCAACATAAGTCCTGACGTCAGCAGCTCCGTGAGCACGCATCAGGCCGGCAACTTCGTCAAGCTTATCCTTGGAAGTTTCAACAATGGCCAAGGTTGCCCCGCCCCGGATATCACGTTCATATTCCCGGCCCTCGGTCTCGGGGATGCCGTAATCGATTAAAGCCCCGGCAATTCCGCCTGTGACTGCTCCGGACAGCAGGCCGGCTACCGGTCCCATGGCAATAATAGGGCCAAGCCCCGGGATGAGCAGTGCGCCGGTGCCTATGGTCATGCCTGCCAGGCCGCCGATGAATCCTCCTGTGGCAGTCCCGTCAGTTACTGAATCACCACCGGTAAAAGGAGCATTGCCCAGTTCACCATAGTCCTGCCCCTGTTTGCCCCGCTCTTTAGCCACCAGGGATATCTTGCCGTCAAAGCCTTTACCTCTTAGGTCCCTGGCCGTTTCCTGGGCTCTGGATTCATCGTAGAACACACCAACCACTTTACACATGTAATTAATTTCCTCCTTTTCAAACGTATTGATCTCTCTCTTAAGGATGATTCTGCTATTTAGAAGTTGGGTAATTAACTGTTGGGTACTTAACTTATTGTGTTATATTTTTGTTTAAATATACGAAAATATAGGAACCAAAAATATCATGAACAAAAAATATGACACCTTTTGCAAAGAAAATCTTTATTTTTTAAAGCGATTTGGTATAATATTCATGGACTAAGGGGGGCGCAGATGACCCCTCATAACTTTGTACTGCTTTCATCATAAGGAGGAGAAGGAAATGGAATTATGGTATACAGAGAAACAAACGGAGAATCATGGTATAACCAGCAAAATAACCCGTACCCTACATACCGAGAAGTCAGAGTTTCAGGACATTGCCGTGATTGATACCGTTGAATTTGGCAGGATGCTGACCTTGGATGGCCTGGTGATGACCACTATCAGAGATGAGTTTGTCTATCATGAGATGATTACTCATCTAGCCCTGAACACCCACGCTAATCCTAAAAAGGTGTTGGTTGTCGGTGGGGGAGACGGTGGAGCCATCAGGGAGATTATCAAGCACCCGGCGGTGGAAAAGGCTACCTTGGTAGAAATCGATGGCCGGGTTATCGAAGTTTCCAAACAGTACCTGCCGGAAATTGCCGGCGCCTTGGGTGACCCCAAGGTAGAGGTGCTTGTTGATGATGGAATCAAGCACTTGGCTGACAAGGCAGATACTTATGATGTAATCTGCATAGATTCCACTGACCCCATAGGACCTGCGGAGGGACTTTTTGCAGCAGACTTCTACCAGTCTGTATACAGGTCCCTGAAGGAGGATGGAATCATGGTGGCCCAGACTGAATCCCCCTTTTTTAATGCTGGGCTCATCACCAGAGTCAATAAGGATATTTCGGAAATCTTCCCGATAACCCGGCTTTACCTGGCGGCAATTCCCACTTACCCCAGCGGCCTGTGGAGCTTTACTATGGGTTCCAAGAAGTATGACCCGTTAGAAGTCGACGAAACCAAAATTCCGGAATATCCTACTAAATATTACTCACCGCGAATTCATAAATCCGTTTTTGCGCTGCCCAAATTTGTAGAAGACCTGATAAAGTAACAAAAAACGGTTTGTGGAAGGGGTTAACTGTATGGTTCAGTTAACCTCTTGTTGTATATCCGGTAGGGAATGGCTCAGGTTTTAAGTTAATGAAAAATCTTTGTTAAGAAATGCTGAACAGTTTCGATAATTTAATTGTAATAAGTTTGAAAGGGGAATCTTCAATGCAAATCAAGACCAGAATACTTACTACCTACGGAATAACGGTTGTACTGTTGCTCATCCAGAGTACGGTACTGTGGATTTCAGGAACCGGATTCCTCCGTATGATTGGGATTATAGTAGGAGTTTTAGGTTTGGCGGTTGCCCTGCCGGGGTCGTTATATCTTGTTAAAACCACCGTCACACCGGTGAAAGACCTTATCCGGGTTGCCCGGAGGCTATCGATTGGAGATTTAACGGCAAGCAGTGGTTTCCATTCCGACGATGAACTGGGCCAACTGGCTGAAGCATTAAATCAAACTGTCCAGCGCCTGCGTTCAGTTTTAGAGTCTGTTCGCGATAATGCTTTGGACGTGGCTGCCCAGAGCAAAGCCCTTGCCAAAACAGCTGAACATACAGATGGCTCAACCCACCAGGTTGCCGCAGTACTGGAACACATTTCCGGCGGAGTCCAGGAACAAGCCCGGAACATCAGCCTTATTTATACTCAGGTGAGCCAGCTTAGTGAGGCTATTGCCCAGGTAGCTTCAGGAGCCCAGGAACAGGCCGGAAATGTCAACGAAACGGCAGACATGGCCGGGCGCATGGTTGTTGAGGTTACCAAGATTCAGGACAATGTAGCCGGGGTAGTGGAAGCTGCCAGAGACACCTATGAGGCCGGGCAGCAGGGGAGCCAGGCGGTAAATCAAACCATTGCTGAAATGCAAAAAATTAAAGCACAGGTTTTATTGGCAGGAAAGGTTATCCAAGAGCTGGGGACCCATTCCGAACAGATTGGCAGTATTGTACAGGTAATCGATGACATTGCTGAGCAAACCAATTTGTTGGCCTTAAATGCTGCCATTGAAGCTGCCCGGGCCGGGGAGCAGGGCAAAGGCTTTGCTGTTGTGGCTGATGAGGTGCGCAAGCTCGCGGAACGCTCGGGCCGGGCCACCAAGGAAATTAACCAACTTATTCTCACTATCCAGAATGGCATTAGCGAAGCGATAGGCGCCATGGGCTTAGGTACTAAGGAAGTTGAAACCGGGGTGGAACTGGCCCAAAATGCAGGAATTACCTTAAACCAAATTTTGCAAAGGCTAACCACAACCAATGCTATTATCAAGGATATTGCTCAAGCGGCTGAGGTAATCAACTCCAGTAACCAAAAAGTAGCACGGGCTGTGGACAGTGTAGCCGCGATTAGCCAAGAAAACTTAGCAGCTTCGGAACAGATGGCAGCCGGAACCGGCATGGTCAAAAATGCGCTGAATACGGTCAGCGGTATCAGTCAAGAAAGCGCTGCATCCGTGGAAGAGGTTACCGCTTCTGCAGGAGAATTGGCCCACTCTGTTAGGGAAGTCAGCACCTCGGCCAAGGAACTGGAACGGGTAGCCGACAGGCTAAAAGAAGCTATGGGCGCTTTTAAGTTAAAAATAATTAGCAGAAGATGTTGGGAGATCAAAAATTGCCCGGCAGACCGGAAACAAAAGTGCCCGGCTGTTCACACTGACGAAGAGCGCTGCTGGCTCATTTCCGGGACCTGGTGCGGCGGGGTCAAACAGGGTGATGCGGATGCCAAGCGCCATAACTGTATGAACTGTAATGCTTACCGGGAAATGATGGGATTTTAGGACTTAACCAGCTTCGCCACTTCAATGTGAAAAGGCTGCCCGTTGACAAGGGGCGGCCTTTTCGTTATTCTATAGATATGTCTTTTAAAACTTTAAATACTGTTTTCAAAGGAGTGCTCAGACATGTGTGAATGCTGCAGCCACAAAGCCCAGAGCCAAAATGGTCACCTGCACATTAAAGAGATTGCTTCTGAAAAATTTACGCAACTGCGTAAAAAGCTGATTAACCTGCCAGGTGTGACCGGGGTAGAATACATTGTCGAGAGTGAAGAGATTAAGGTTAACTTCGACCAGCGAATTGTCGGCCAGCAACAACTGGCGCAAATGGCCCTGGAGCTTCTGGCCTAAGCTAGAAGGCCTGAAAAAATCACTTATCTTACCAATTGACAATAACCTGTGATTTGTGTATACTAAAACTTGGCGACGCGACAAACGGGCGCTTAGCTCAGCCGGGAGAGCACCTGCCTTACAAGCAGGGGGTCGGCGGTTCGATCCCGTCAGCGCCCACCATATTACGGAACTGTGGTGTAGAGGCCTAACATGCCTGCCTGTCACGCAGGAGATCGCGGGTTCGAATCCCGTCAGTTCCGCCATTTAATGCCACGGTAGCTCAGTC
>JAJZTU010000304.1 GCA_021848765.1 Bacillota bacterium | reverse complement strand
GGGCTGCCGCTTTACGCGGCAGCCGGCATCACCCTGAAAATTGCTTTTTCGGCTATGGCCATTGCCCTGGTGCTTGGACTATTGGTGGCCCTGGCCCGCCTTTCTGATAACCGGATATTAAAGACCGTCACCGGATTTTACATTGAAATCATCCGGGGGACACCTTTGCTGGTCCAGTTGGTGTACATCTATTATGTACTGCCGGAAATCGGTATCCAGTTGGAGCCGGTGCCTGCAGCCATCATCGGCCTCAGCCTGAACTATGGGGCCTATCTGTCCGAGGTCTACAGGGCGGCGATTCAGTCCATAGATAAAGGCCAGATGGAAGCGGCTCTTTCTCTGGGTTACACCAGACGGCGGGCTATGTGGCATATTATCATTCCCCAGTCCCTGCTGGTGGCTATACCGCCCCTGGGCAATTACTTCATAGCCCTGATCAAGGATACCTCTCTGACCTCGGTCATTGCTGTGGTGGAAGTTTTGAAGACTGCCAATATCCTGGCCGGGCAAACCTTTAAGACAGTGGAAATTTATACCGTTGCCGCCCTGTTATATTTGGTCATCAGTTATCCCTTATCCCAGTTAGTCCACCTCTTGGAAAGGAGGCTGAGGGTGAGTGCCTGAATTGACTATGCCCAAGCACATTGAATTGGACCACAATATGATTGAGGTGAAAAAACTCCATAAATCCTTTGGTTCCCTGCACATTCTGAAGGGTATTGACCTGGCGGTCCACAAAGGGGAGACGGTGGTGATTATCGGTCCCAGCGGATCCGGAAAAAGCACGCTGCTAAGATGTATGAATTACCTGGAGAGACCTGAACAGGGATATGTAGCTATTGAAGGGGAGTACTATGAAGATCCCGAAGGTTACGGGGGGCGCAAGCGGGCCAGTGAAAGCCATATTGCCCGCATGCGCTCCATGGTGGGGATGGTTTTTCAGCGCTTTAACCTGTTTCCCAATAAGACTGCCCTGGGGCATGTCATGGCTGCCCAGGTCACAGTGAAGAAGGTACCCAAGGAAGAGGCCCGGAAAAGGGCTGAGTACTACCTGGGCAAGGTGGGTTTGGCCGAAAAACTCCATGCTTATCCCAGCCAGCTTTCCGGGGGACAGCAGCAACGGGTGGCCATTGCCCGGGCCCTGGCCATGGAACCCAAGGTAATGCTTTTTGATGAGGCTACCTCCGCCCTGGACCCGGAACTGGTGGGTGAGGTTCTCGCTGTCATCAAGGAACTGGCGGCTGAGGAGAAAACCATGGTTTTGGTAACCCATGAAATGAAATTTGCCCGGGATGTCGGGGACCGGATTATCTTCATGGATCACGGCGTTGTGGTGGAGGAAGGACCACCGGAAGTAATTTTTAATAACCCCTCCCATCAGCGGACCAGGGCGTTCCTGGACAATTATTTTAATTCTCATTAAGGAGGCCACCGCAGAGCGGCAGCCCTGCGCCTGGGCGAAAAATTCCAGTCAATTCAAGAGGAGGAAAACCCATGTTAACCGGTGAAATAAATTTGCAAACTAACATACCAGGACCCAAGTCTCAGGAACTTATCAAGCTCCGGGAGCAATGGGTACCCCGTGGACCCTTTAATACTACACCTGTCTTTGCCAAAAGGGCTAAAGGAGCACTGGTGGAGGATGTGGATGGCAATGTGTTTATCGACTTTGCCGGCGGAATCGGCATTGTCAATTCAGGTCATTGTGCGGATGAAGTAGTGGAGGCAGTGGGCAGCCAGGCCAGAGACCTTATTCATTCCTGCTTTCATGTGGTAATGTACGAGCCCTATGTGCGGCTGGCCGAGAGACTGGCCGGTTTGACTCCGGGTAACTTTGCAAAAAAGACTATGTTAGCCAACAGTGGGGCGGAGGCTGTGGAAAATGCCATTAAAATAGCCAGGGCGTATACTAAAAAAACCGGAATTATCGCCTTTGAAGGGGCTTTCCATGGACGCACCTATATGGCTATGAGCATAACCAGTAAGTCCAAGCCCTATAAATTCGGCTTTGGCCCTTTCCCGTCCGATGTGCACAAACTCCCCTATGCTAATTGTTACCGTTGCTATTATGGGTTAGAGTATCCTAAGTGTGGAGTTAAGTGTGCTGAATCCCTGGAGCGGCTGCTGAGTTTTGAACTTCCCGAGGAAAATGTGGCTGCGGTTATTGCAGAACCTGTTCAGGGGGAAGGGGGCTTTATCGTACCGCCTGTGGAGTTCTTGCCAAGGGTACAGGAAATCTGCCGGAAGCACAATATTTTGTTCATCGCTGATGAAATTCAGACCGGTTTCGGCCGGACAGGCAAAATGTTGGCCTGTGAACACCTGGGCTTGGAACCCGATCTGGTCACAATGTCCAAATCCCTGGGCGGTGGCGTGCCCATAAGCGCTGTCACAGGAAGGGCCGAGGTCATGGATGCCCCGGGAGCGGGACAAATTGGGGGAACTTTCGGGGGCAGTCCCCTGGGCTGCGCCGCCAGTTTGAAGGTTATTGAACTGATGCAGGGAGACGACCTGCCCGGCCGTGCTGCCCACATGGGGGAAATAATCATGGGCCGCTTTAGAGCAATGCAGGAAAGATATGATATAATTGGTGATGTCCGGGGTTTAGGCGCTATGTGTGCCTTGGAATTTGTCAAGGATCGCAATACCAGGGAGCCCTATAAGGAAGCGGTGGGGGAAATTGTGCGCTACTGCTTCGAGCACGGCCTCATTGTCTTAAGCGCCGGGTCTTATAGCAATGTAATCCGCACCCTGCCGCCTCTGGTTATGACTGACAGCCAATTGGCAGAAGCTTTGGACGTTATCGAACAGGCAGTAGCCCAGGTGGCGGAAGATTGTTAGATTCTCGGAGGTGTGTCATGCACGGATTTTTTGGTAAATTACTTTGGATTGACCTGACCCAGGAAAGCTACCGGGAGGAAACCATACCGGGGGAAATTTTAGAACGCTACTTAGGAGGCAAGGGACTGGGGAGTTACCTGCTGCTGCAACACCTGGTCCCCGGGACCGACCCTCTCGGTCCGGAGAATAAACTCATCTTTACCCCCGGTCCCACCAGTGATTCTCCTATGCTGGGAGTGAGCCGCTACGGGGTGTTCAGCAAATCTCCCCAAACAGGACTGTATGCAGAGTCCTACTCCGGAGGCCGGGTGGCCCCGGTGATGAAGCGCACCGGCTATGATGCCATAATCTTGGCCGGTAAGGCTAAGGCCCCGGTGTATGTAGAAATCTCCGACAGTGGAGTAACCTTTAGGTCCGCTGCCCGCCTCTGGGGCCTGGACACTTATGCTACCGAGGATGCCGTGCTGCAGGAAGTAGGAGTAAAGGGAGCCCAGGCGGTAGTTATCGGGCCGGCAGGGGAAAATCTGGTGAAGTTTGCCTGTATTGAAAACAATTACTGGCGCTCGGCCGGGCGTACCGGACTGGGGGCGGTCATGGGGTCCAAGCTGGTCAAGGCCCTGGTATTTCACGGGCAGGCTGGCTGTGAGGTGGCCGATCCGGAAGGGCTGCAGAAATTTGTCCGGGTTTTCCGGGAAAAGTCCCTGGCCAACCCAGGGGCGAAAGCCTATAGGGAATATGGGACCCCGATGATGGTGGCCCTGATGAACTCTAATGGGGTATTTCCTACCCGTTACTGGAGTCAGGGTACTTTCGAATCCTGGGAAAAAATCAGCGCCGAATACCTGGTGGATAACCTGGAGGTTAAACCCCGGGCTTGTACCCGCTGTGTTTTTGCCTGCGGCAAGCTCAGCACCGTAAAACAAGGCAGGCATGCCGGTCTTACGGTGGAGGGGCCGGAATATGAGACCATCTATGCTTTCGGAGGCCTGTGTTGTATTGACAGCATGGAAGAGATTGTTTACCTCAATGACCTGTGTGACCGGCTGGGGATGGATACCATCAGCGCCGGAAACCTGGTGGCCCTGGCCATGGAGGCCCGGGAACGCAGTCAACTGGCGGACGGGCCTGCCTATGGCGACCCGGAAGGGGCGGCCAAGCTCCTGAGAGAGATAGCGGCCAGGCAAGGAAGGGGATCCCTGTTTGCCGACGGCATTGTTGCCGCAAGCCGGGCCCTGGGCTTGGAAGACCTGGCTATCCATGTCAAAGGACTGGAACCCCCCGGCTATGATCCCC
>JAJZTU010000019.1 GCA_021848765.1 Bacillota bacterium | reverse complement strand
AGGTCCCTGGTCGACTCTGCTCATTCCTCGGGGGCGCCGGTTTTCCTCACCCTCAACGCACCCTATTATTCTGCCGGACAGCATCCCCACCTCCTGGAGTTTTGCCGGAGGGCAGAGGAGTGTGGGGTAGATGCCTTTATCATCAGCGACCTGGGGCTAATTTTAGCCCTACGGGATGCAAAGGTAAAGGTTCCGGTTCATGTGAGCAGTGTAGCAGCTACCCTAAACTCGTCCGCTGTGGAATTTTACCGGGAACTAGGGGTAACCAGGGTGATCTTTCCCAGGAGTCTCGGTGTGAAGGATATGGGCAACATCATTAAAAACAGCAGCGCTGATCTCGAATTTGAAGCCTTTGTGCTTAATGACGGTTGTGTCTATGAAGAGGGTTTTTGTCATACCACCCATAATGTGGCGGGAGCTTTTTGCACCACTTCCTGGTCCTACGAGTGGCAAGCGGATGAGCGCCGGCGGCCCAATGGGCACCGGGAACCTGATATCCACCGGGAACCTGATCAAGGCCGGATATCCTCCGAGGCCCCGGAATTTGACCTGGAGGGGCATCTGGCGGATTACCGCCGGTGGGTGTGGTACATCAATAACTGCGGTTGTTCCAATACCCCCAAAGGACTTCCCAACGGGCCCTGCGGCTTGTGTGCCATACCCGAACTGGCAGCTATGGGGATTTCATCCTTAAAAATCGTGGGCAGGGAGGCCAATCCCTACCGTAAATTGGCCGGCCTGCAGCTTGTAAAGGCTGTGGTAGACCGGGTAAGGGCGGGAATGAACCCTGAACAGGTCAGGGAACTGGCCGCCGGAATCCGGGAGACACCGGAGTTATGTTCATCAGGATATATGTGTTACTACCGTTAGCTTGCAGGGCAGCCTTTGCAAAAAACGGCTGAAAGGGTGGGCTTATGAAAAGGTTTGTGGAAATATTCCCGTTTATCAGGCCATACCGGTGGAGGCTGGCTCTGCTCTGGGGGCTTTCCCTCCTGGGGACGGGGGTAGGCCTCAGCTACCCGTTATTTGCCAAGGTGTTTATTGACGAATTGCTCAGGGGGAGCTACCAGGTACTCCTCCAGGTGGTTGGGCTGGGTCTGGCCTTTAACGTCCTGGGCTTTCTGCTGGGCTTACTAAACAGCTATCTGTATACCCGGACTACCCTGGAGATCTTACACGGAATGCGGGTTGAGCTCTACCGCCACCTCCTGAAGCTATCGCCGCGTTTCTTTTCCCGGACCAAGGTGGGGGAAATTGTGACCAGGCTCAACGGAGATATGGCTGAGGTGCAGGGGATGGCTATGGAGGTAGTGCTGGGCCTGGCTAATAATATCCTGACCCTGGTGGTGGCGGTGGGAATGGTCGTCTGGCTTAATTGGAAGCTGGCCCTGCTGTCTGCGCTCTTTATGCCCCTGGCTTTGTACATTGTCCAGATTATGCGTCCGGGGTTAATTAAGGAAGCTCGTGGTATCAGGGAGCAAAACGGTGTGCTAAACGCCTTTTTGGTGGAATGTCTGGTAGGGGTAAAGTTTATCCAGTCCTATGGCCTGGAAGAACGCACCGCCCTGCGTTACAGCGGCCATAACCAGGACCTCAACAGGGATGTCCTGAAATACCAGGTGCTATCCGGTCTTGCCGGGGGGCTGCCGGGGGTGGCTATGGCCCTGTCTGCTGCTCTCCTCTTCTATTTAGGCGGGCAAATGGTTTTGGAGGGGAAGCTGACTGTGGGCGGGCTGGTAGCCTTTGCTGCCTATCAGGGCAGGGTGGTGGGCCCGCTTCAGGGAATCTTGGGCCTTTACCTGCGCATCCAGCGCGGGTTAGTGGCCCTGGAGAGGGTACAGGAATTCCACAACCTGCAGCCGGAAGTTGTGGAAAGGCCGGGGGCGGTGGAATTGTTGAGGCCTCAGGGCAGGATAGTTTTGCAGGGGGTAGGGTTTAGCTATCAGCAGGGAAAGCCGGCATTGGAGGATGTTTCCCTGGAGATTCCTGCCGGGAAGGTTACGGCTCTGGTGGGGCCGAGTGGAGCCGGGAAAAGTACGGTAATTGATTTAATCCTCAGGCTGTACGACCCTGAAGGCGGCCAGGTAACTATTGACGGTATTAACCTCAGGGATCTCTCCCTGGCCTCCCTGCGCAGGCAGGTAGTGTTGGTGGCTCAGGAAACCCAGCTTTTTGACGGGACCATCTATGAAAACATCAGTTACCCGCAGCCAAAGGCCACCCGCCAGGAAGTGGAGAGGGCGGCCCGGCTGGCCGGATTGCATGACTTTGTTACCGGCCTGCCTCTGGGCTATGAGACGCTGATTGGGGAGCGCGGCCAGCAGCTTTCAGGCGGACAGAGGCAGAGGGCAGCCATTGCCAGGGCGATTCTGCTGGACCCGGCAGTGTTGATTTTAGATGAAGCTACTAATTCTTTGGATTCCCTGACTACCCGGCAGGTATTTGCCGAGTTGGAGAGTTTTATGGCGGGGCGGACAACCGTGGTGGTGACACACCAGATGTCCGGCATCTTAAGGGCTGACCGGATAATCCTCATGGAACAGGGTAGGGTGTTGGCCCAAGGGAGCCATCAGGAACTCTACGGACAGGAGAAGCTTTACCAGAACCTTTGGGAAGCTGTAGGTACTTAGTTTACCGGAATTTATGCAGGTATGGGCCTATGGGGGGATAGTGCGGTGCTTCAAGCTGAAGGTAAATCTTTTAACACCGGAGGGGTTGGTAACCTGTTGACCTGGAGTCAGGTTGCAGGCAGGAATGTTAAAGGACGGGGTGTGCCGGTAGCCCTTATTGACAGCGGCATCAATGCCCGGCATTCCCATGTGGGCCCGGTGTCCGGCGGTGTGGCCGTTAGCCTGGAGGAGGGCAGGTTGGTCTGGGATGACGATTTCAGGGATAGTCTCGGACACGGTACGGCCATTGCCGGGATTATCCGGGCCAAGGCTCCGGCAGTCAACCTTTATGGGGTCAGGATATTCCAGAGGTCTCTGAATACCTATCCCACAGTGGTCGCTGCGGCAGTGAAGTGGGCTGCGGACAGGGGGATATCCATCATTAACCTGAGTTTGGGTACCGCCAATTCCCGCTATGTCCCCATTTTACAGGAGGCTTGTGAATACGCCGCTGACCGCGGCGGCATCATTATCGCTGCTGCAGGCAGCGCTGCATTTCCCGGGTGGCCGGCGGCCCTTAACTGTGTAATCGGTGTTCAGGCCGGGACCGGATGCGGATGGAATGATTACAGTTTCCACCCCGGCAGCTTAGTAGAGTTTACCGCCCACGGATTCCCCAGGAGTTTGGCCGGGAGGCCCCAGAGCCTTAATTTACGGGGAAACAGTTTCGCCACGGGACATCTCACCGCACTGGCAGCCTGCCTCCTGGAAAAACACCCGGGAATGGATGTGGAGGGGCTGCGCCGCCTGCTGCAGGAAATATGGTTGAGGTAGTGCTACGGGACCCCACCCCCTCCTGACCCCGAAAGCCAAAGGACTTCAGGCCCAGAGAGAGTGGAATTTTTAAGGTAGTGCTTAAAGGAGGATGAAAAGACATGGAATTCATTCGGGTGAATATGAGCGCCAAAGAGATTTCCCGCCAGCCGGTGCCGGAGCAATACCGGGCGCTGGGGGGGAGAGCTTTGAGTTCGCTGTTGGTTGCCGCAGAGGTAGTACCCGGCTGTCACCCCCTGGGTGAGGATAATAAGCTGGTTTTTGCCCCGGGGATGTTGGCCGGCACCAGGGCACCGTCTTCGGGACGGCTTTCGGTGGGGGGGAAAAGCCCGCTGACCGGTTCAATCAAGGAATCCAATGCCGGGGGAATCAGCGGTCAAAAGCTGGCCGGCCTGGGGATACGGGCGCTGATCATCGAAGGAATGCCCAAGGAGGAAGAGGGCTGGTTTATTCTGAAACTTTCCCCGTCAGGGGCTGAACTGCTGCCGGCCGGAGACCTTGCCGGGCTGGGGACTTATGAGGTAACTGACAAACTGCGTAAAGCCCATGGGGAAAAGGTGGCCGTAATCTCAATCGGTCCGGCCGGGGAAATGAAAATGGCCGGCGCCGGGGTGGCTACCAATGATGCTGACGGGAACTCCAGCCGTTATGCCGGGCGGGGAGGCCTGGGAGCGGTGATGGGGTCCAAACGCCTCAAGGCAATCGTGGTGGATTCGCCCGGGAGTTTTGATGCGGCCGTAGCCCATCCTGAGAAATTTCAAGAGGCTGCCAAACGCTTTTCCGAACAGGTTCTCGCCCATCCGGTTACCGGTCAGGGACTGGCAGCTTTGGGCACCAATGTGTTAATGAACATTATCAATGAGGCAGGGGCTCTACCCACCAGAAATTTCACCAGGGGGCAGTTTGCCGGGGCCAATAATATTGGCGGCGAAAAGCTTGCCGAGGTTGCAGTAGCCCGGGGAGGAAAAGCTACCCATGCCTGCATGCCGGGCTGTATTATGCGCTGTTCAAATGAGTACCCGCTTCCGGACGGCAAGGTTTGTTCGCCCATTGAATACGAATCTGCCTGGGCCTTAGGAGCGCACTGTGAAATCGGCGACCTGGATGTGGTAGGAAAACTTAATTATATTTGCAATGATGTAGGTTTGGATACCATCGAGGCCGGGGGAACTCTCGGGGTACTCATGGAGGCCGGGGTAATTCCTTTCGGGGATGGGGCTAAGGCAGTGGAAAGCCTGGAAGAGGTAGGGAAGGGCACTCCTCTGGGAAGAATCATTGGCCAGGGCGCGGGTTTTGCGGGCAAAGCCTTTGGGGTGACCAGGGTGGCGGTAGCCAAGAACCAGCATATGCCGGCCTATGATCCCCGGGGGGCCAAGGGTATCGGGGTGACCTATGCCACCTCCCCCATGGGCGCTGACCATACTGCCGGGTACGCCATCGGGGCCAATATCCTCAAGTCCGGTGGGGACGTGAATCCCCTGAGCAAAGAGGGCCAGGTAGACCTCTCCCGGAACCTGCAAATTGTTACCGCCGCTTTGGACAGTACCGGAATGTGCCTGTTTGTGGCCTTTCCTCTGGGGGACCTCCCGGATGCACTTCCGGCTTTACTGGATATGATCAATGCCTGCTATGATGTCCAGTGGACTCCTAACGAGTTCCTGGCCCTGGGGCGGCAGGTCCTCAAGACCGAGAGGGAATTCAATATCCGGGCCGGATTAGGCAAAATCCATGACCGGTTGCCTGAGTTTATGGAAAAGGAAAAACTGGCCCCTCATAAGCAAATCTTTGATATTCCCGGAGAGGAGTTGGACCAAGTATTTAACTTCATGGATTAATTATCTGACTGGGGGATTGTATATGGATAATCAGCCGAAAACGGCAGGAGAGCCTGTGTCACGCCGGAGTTTCCTGTCCTATTCCCTGGGCTTATCGGGCTTGGCTTTCTCCGCTTTGCTGGGAGTCCCTCTGGCCGGATTTGCCCTTAACCCTGCCCTTGTCAAGGAAAATGTCAAGTGGTTGGAAGTTATCAATATAGAAGAGATCCCTGCTGACCAACCGCTACGGGTAAATGTCAAATTCCGCAGGAAGGACGGGTGGGCTGAAAAAGAAGAAACCAAGAGTATCTGGGTGGTGAAGCTTGGCGGAGAGGTTATCGCCTACTCCGCCCTGTGTACCCACCTGGGATGTGCCTATACCTGGCGGGAGGAACAGAAGGTTTTCTACTGCCCGTGCCACGGCGGCATGTTTGATATTCAGGGAAATGTGACCGGTGGACCGCCCCCTAGGCCCCTGGACAGGTATGAGACTAAGGTGGAAAACGGCCGGCTCCTGGCAGGACGGCTGATGAGGAAGGAGGGATAAAGGTGTTTAACCAGGTATATGACTGGATGGATGAACGGCTGCAGTTAAAAGCAACGGTACGCAACATTCTGGAACATCCCGTCCCTGACCATGTGAACTTTTTGCACTGCTTTGGAGGTATCACCTTCACCCTCATCGTCGTGCAGGCGCTGACCGGAATGTTCCTGGCCCTCTACTATGTCCCTGCTCCTGAGCAGGCCTTTGCCAGTGTGGAATATATCAGCCGGGAGGTTGCCTTTGGCAAGGCCATCCGGGGCATGCACAGGGTAGGAGCCAGCCTGGCGGTAATTATGGTGGTGGTCCACATGGTACGGGTATATTTTACCGGGGCCTACAAAAAACCCCGGGAAATGAATTGGCTGATTGGGGTTACCCTCCTCTTTGTGCTCCTGGGCTTCGGCTTTACCGGCTACCTGCTGCCCTGGGACCAAAAGGCCTACTGGGCAACCGCGGTTGGGACCAATATGGCCGGTTCGGTCCCGGTTATCGGAGATTTTTTGCTGAAGGTCCTGCGGGGAGGGACTGAGTTGGGGTCCCTGACTTTGACCAGGTTTTATGCAGTGCACATTTGGTTCCTGCCGGCCGGCCTGACCGGGCTATTGGCCCTGCATTTCTATATGGTTAGAAAACAGGGAATCGCCGGACCCCTGTAATTAAAGGAGCGAGTATTAGCAAGAAAATCTTAATTTATAGGGAGGGAGTGGAATGGAGGTTAAGACAGGGAAGGTGTTTTCCCAGCATCTTGCCAAGGAGTTGCTCATGGCGGTAGGGGTAGTGGCGGTGGTACTGGGGCTGGCTCTGGGTATTGATTTACCTGAGGAAAAGCTGGCAGACCCCGCCGACAACACTTATGTGCCCAGGCCGGAGTGGTACTTCCTGTTTTTGTTCCAGTTACTGAAACTGTTTCCGGGGCAGATGGAACTGGTAGCAATAGTGGTAATTCCCCTGGCGGGCACAGTACTTCTCTATGGACTGCCCTTTGTTGACCGGAATCCGGTACGCCATCCTAAACAGCGGCCTTTGGCCTCCTGGGCAGGGGTAGTGATACTGGCCGGCGTGCTTGTCCTAACCGCCTGGGGGGCGGACCTGCCGCGGGAGGTGGCCAGGACTATCGGCTTGAACAAGGCCGCAATTGCGGCAGGCAAGGAGATATTTGAGCAAAAGCAGTGCAGTATGTGCCATGCCATCCGGGGGCAGGGACAAAACTTTGGGCCTGACCTGGCGGGGCTTTCCAAGAGGTATGATGAAGCTTACGTGGAAGGGGTTCTGAAGAATCCCCAGCAGGTTTATCCCGGTACTCCCATGCCTGCCCCTAACCTTCCACCTGAGGAGATGGAAAAATTAACAGCTTTTCTCATGAGTCTGGAATAGTTATTATGCAAAAGACCGGCGGAAACTACGCCGGTCTTTTTTTGTACTGGTCATCGGTCCGGGACAGGTACCCGACAGCCGACGAAAAGAGTTCGGCCAAAGCAGGATAGGTGTCCGACCGGTAGCAAGACCTTGAAGTTACTTTCCACCATATGATACAATTATCGCGACTCACTGGAGAGGTTATTTTGCTCCGGTGTCGGAAGAACCGGTAGGAGGGATTGGGTTGTTATTTTGGCTGGTGGCTTTGTTTACCCTGGTGGCGGACCAGATAACCAAATATGTAGTTCGGACTACCATGAAGGAATGGGAGTCTATCCCCCTGATTCAGGATTTTTTTCATCTAACCTATGTCCTGAATCCAGGTGCGGCTTTTGGCATGCTGCCTAACAAAACAGTGTTCTTTGTGGCCGTAGCGGCTGTGGTTATCGGGGGGATTATTGTCTTTAACCGGAGGATTCCTGCGGACAGGATATTGATGAGGTTAGCCCTGGGCCTGCAGGTGGGCGGCGCAGTGGGGAACCTTATTGACCGGCTGCGTTTTGCCCATGTGGTGGATTTCCTGGATTTTAGGATTTTCCCGGTGTTCAATTTTGCTGATGTGGCCATAACCGTAGGAGTTGGTTTGCTAATTCTGGAAATACTAAGACAAGAGGCCGTTAACAAAGCGGGCAGTACCGGGGGTAACTAAAGATGGACAGAAGCAGGGAATTGCTTGTAAATTTCATTTCTGAAGATGAACATGGACTGCTTGCCGGGGATAACACTATGGTTTTTCAGGCTGAACCCGGGCAGGCCGGGAAACGGTTGGACGTCTTCCTGACCGGGGAAGTGCCGGAAATGACCCGTTCCCATATTCAGAAGCTGATTGACGAAGGCAGGGTTACGGTTAACGGTACGGCGGCAAAAGCCAATGCCAAGCTCAAGCCGGGGGATGAGGTTGTTTTTGTGATTCCCGAGCCTGAGGAGTTAAAGGTAGAGGGGGAGGATATTCCCCTGGACATTCTTTATGAAGACAGTGATTTAATTGTGATAAATAAGCCCCGGGGAATGGTGGTCCACCCGGCTCCGGGGAATACTTCCGGGACATTGGTAAACGCCCTGCTGTTTCACTGTAAGGACCTGTCGGGCATCAACGGGGTAATGCGGCCCGGGATTGTACACCGGCTGGATAAGGATACCTCCGGGGTAATGATGGCAGCCAAGAATGACTTGGCCCACCTGAGCCTGGCCGGCCAGATAAAGGACCGGGAGGTTACCCGCAGGTACACAGCCCTGGTGCATGGAAATATTCAGGAACCGGGGGGAGTTGTGGAGGCCCCCATCGGCCGGGATCCCCAGGACCGTAAGAAGATGGCGGTAGTTTTAAAAAACTCCAAACCTGCTTTGACCAGGTATACCGTTTTAGAAAGGTTTAGGGATTATACCCTGGTGGAGTGCAAGCTGGAGACCGGCCGTACCCATCAGATCAGAGTACATCTGGCTTATCTGGGACATCCGGTGGTAGGGGACCCGAAGTACGGGACCAGGAAAGCACATTTTGGCCTGCAGGGCCAGGCGCTGCATGCAGGGGTGCTGGGTTTCCGGCATCCCAGGACAGGTGATTACCTGGAGTTTTCAGCGCCTGTGCCTGAGCCTATGGCCGGGATAATTAAAAAGCTGCAGAATCAAAGCGCAATGTAGGAAATGCTCAAAACTGGGGTTCCGGAGATGATGAAATGACTTTGGAAAAGTTACAGGAACAGTATCAAGTACAGCCTTTCGAACAGCTACAGGAGCAACTTCCGGACACCGGACCTCAACTAAAGCCCCGGTTGTGGACCTTGGATTTCGTCCTAATCTGCTTGTCTACCGTTACCGTGTATATTGCCTTTCATAGCCTTCTCCCTACCCTGCCCGTTTACATCAAGGAATTAGGAGGGTCAACCGGGACTGCCGGGCTGGCTCTGGCTTTATTGACTATAGCGGCTGTGTTTATCCGGCCGGTTGCGGGTTGGGCTCTGGATGGTTACGGCCGGAAAACCATCTTTCTCAGTGGCCTGGTAATCTTTTTACTGCCTTCCGTTGTTTTCATTGGGATGGTTCCTTTAACACTGTTACTCTTCTTGCGGCTTATCCAAGGCTTTGGCTGGGGAATTTGCAACACAGCTGCAGGCACAGTTGCCTCGGACATTGTGCCCCCAAGCAGGTTAGGGGAGGGCCTGGGTTTTTACAGCCTGACCAGCGCTTTCTCGCTGGCTATCGCCCCGGCCATTGGTTTGTGGCTAATAGACAGCTTCTCTTTCCGGACCCTGTTCATCACTTGTTCAGTGCTAACTCTGGCCGCTTTTGCCCTGGCCTTGCCCATTAAGTATCCTCAACTGAAAAAACGGCCAGGCGGGACTAAACTTGTCTTCATGGAAAAAACGGCTATCCGGCCGGCTATTGTCATGCTTTTAGTAACGATTAACTACAGTTCCCTGCTTTCCTTTCTGGCTCTGTTTGTGCGCCAGCAGGGTATGGGCACCGCCGGAATCTTCTTTACCACCCTTGCCGTAACCACTTTGCTTTCCCGCCCCTTGTCCGGGAGAATTGTGGATAGTCTGGGGCAACGTGGATACAACCTGGTCGTTTTACCAGGAATCTTGGCTATCGTTGCCTCCATGCTGGTCCTGGCCCAAACCTCTGGGCCGCTGTATCTGGTGGCCGCAGGGATCCTTTACGGAATCGGCTTTGGTTTTGTCCAACCCACCATGTTAACTCTCTGTATCAGAAATGTACCTCCCAGCAACCGGGGAGCTGCCAATGCCACTTACTGGACCGCCTTTGATATCGGGGTAGCTTTGGGCTCGGTAATCTGGGGCGTGGTGGCCAATACCTACGGTTATCCCGTAATGTTTACCACGACGGTCATCCCGCCATTATTGGCCCTGGTGGTTTATTTCAAATTTCGCTAACTTTTGGCGGGTGGTTAGACGCCGGTAAAATTCCGAGTCAGCATCAGGTTCCGGTAATTCCCTGCCAAGTTTGCCCCGATAACCAACGGAAACACGACCCCAAGTTCGGCTCCCCGCACCAGTAAATCCATGGAAGTACCCAGCAGGGCCCCGCTAAGACCGCCAAAATAACTACCCATCAGATACCATACCTGCCCCCTGATTCCCAATGGCCAGTGCTCATGGGTGTTAATGGTTATCTCCTCCTCTCTAAAACAGAATTGAGCAGTACGGCAGGTGCCAGGAGGGCCTCGATAACCGCCAGGAACACCCCCAATTCATGGTGACTAATGCGTAACGGAGGGACCATAAATATTTTTGGCGGCTCACCTCCGTTGCTTGCACCCCGGATGATTTCCACGCTTAGATGATTGGCCCAGGCATTGCGCCTGGGCCTAAGTTATCGTTTCGGGTATGGGATTGAGTTAGGTTTTGGCTTTGGTAGTAAAGCTGAAGGTGTAAGGTAGTACCAGGGGATTGCCTTCCAGGTCCTTAACAGCCTTAGCCGGGATGGTGACCGTGTGCCTGGTGTTGTAGGCCAGGTTGGAACGCGGAATGATGGTAAGCTGGTTGCCGCTGATACTTTTGGTGACTGCTACGGTTTTACCTTTGGCATTTTTTAGCGCTATCTTGCTGAAAGTACTACCCTTGGTGACACTCTCGCTAAAAGTTACGGTGATTTTTTTGTTTACCGGCACTCCCGTAGCATTGTTCACCGGGTCGCTTTTCACTACTGTAGGTGGTTGGGCGGGACCTTGCCATTCAAAGGCCCCCATATCAGGTGCGCTACCGTAGGGTCTGGCCCTGTGCCGGAGGTCATCTGCCGGAGCGCCTTGGATGGTACCGGCATTAATGGCGGGGCTGCCTGCTTGCAATTGATATCCGTCCGGATCCGATAAACTCAATTTAACAAACAGCGGGTCCCGGGCCAGGTTGCCGGGACCCAAAGCACCTGATTCTATTTCGGCTGCTGTATATTCCCGTCCCGCAACTTCGATAGGCACATTCTGGCCTGGCAGGTAAAAAAGATTGTGGTCTGAAGTAAAGGTAACATTGGAACCAATATATACACGCCCCGGACCGTGAGACATTATACAGTTTTTCAGCATTAGTGTAATGGGTACTCCCCCGCCGTACTGGACATACATCAGATACCCATGTTCACGCCGGTCATTTGCCAACGTGGTGTTGATAATCTGGAAACCAGACCCGGCCTGCTCTATCTGGTCAATTACAATCCCCGCCCAGGGACTGGGACTGGTGTCACCGTCACCGGTACCGTATATCAGGCAGTTCTCAATTTTGCTGTTGTTGCCCCAGACTTTGATGCCGTCGCAGGAGTTATTGGCCACAATACAATGATGAATGTAGGTATTGGCTGCTTTGGAATCCAGCCCGTCCCCCCGGTTATGCAAGCTCTACAGGCGAAAACATTCACATAACGGAACGCGGAAAACAAAGGAAAAACATGCCTGCCGGAGAAACACTGACCTTTCCTGACCAAATGCTGATAAGAGGAAAAATATAGTTATCCAGGCTGTTACAGGCCTGTTGATTTATTTAGTCAGAAGCAAGATAATTATCTTAAAAGTCAGGAAAAGTCAAAAGGTCAAAGTAAAACAAGGTCACTAAAAGGAGGTTTAAACAATGGCTAAAACTGTCGGAATTGATTTGGGTACCACCAACTCTGCCGAGGGCCGGTACTGGCGGCCTTGGCTGACGCTAAGCTGGCGGAAAAGGATATTGACGAAGTGATTTTGGTGGGCGGTTCTACCCGGATTCCCGCAGTGCAGAAACTGGTACGCCGGTTGACCGGCGGCAAGGATCCCCATCAGGGCGTTAACCCGGACGAAGTGGTAGCCATCGGTGCAGCCATCCAGGGCGGGGTACTGGCCGGGGAAGTAAAAAACGTGCTGTTATTGGATGGCTATAAAAGGAAAGTCAAAATAACAGTCCTATAAACAGGAAAGTGATATAGCCAGGAGAATTGATATGTCAGGAAAAGGGGTGTGCACATGGACATAAACCGTTATACCCAAAAATCAAGGGAAGCCGTAACAGCCGCACAACAACTGGCTGCGGAGAGACATCATCAGGAAGTGACGGGTAAACATTTACTGGCGGCCTTGCTGAATCAGGAAGGTGGTTTGGTACCCCGCTTCCTGGAGCATGCCGGGGTAAACACCGGGGCACTTACCGGTAAAAACGAGGATTTGTTGAAAAAAATACCCAGTGTAACCGGTTACGAAAGTTCCCTCCGCCTGGGGACCGGCCTGGCCCGGGTAATGGCCCGGGCGGAAAAGGAAGCCAGGGATATGAAGGATGACTACATCAGTGTGGAACACCTGTTGTTGGGTTTGCTGGAAGAAGGAGAACCGGAAACCAGGGATGCGCTGCGGCAGGTGGGTTTATCCCGCAACAAGCTGCTGGAATCTCTGCGCGCCATCCGGGGTAACCAGCGGGTGACCGGCGAAAACCCGGAAGAGACATACGAGGCCCTGCAGCGGTATGGCCGGGACCTTACTAAACTGGCCCGGGAGGGCAAACTGGCCCAGGTAATTGGCCGGGACGACGAAATCCGGCGCGTGATTGAAATCCTGTCCCGGCGTACCAAGAATAACCCCGTCCTCATCGGGGAGCCGGGTGTGGGCAAGACAGCCATTGTGGAAGGGCTGGCCCGGCGCATCGTGGCCGGCGACGTGCCTGAGGGGCTAAAGGATAAACTCCTGATCGGGCTGGACATGGGCTCTCTGGTGGCAGGGGCCAAGTACCGGGGCGAATTTGAGGAACGCTTAAAAGCAGTGCTGAAGGAAGTACAGCAATCTGCGGGCAGAATTATCCTGTTTATAGATGAACTGCACACGGTGGTGGGGGCCGGGGCCGCAGAAGGGGCCATGGACGCCGGCAACCTCCTGAAGCCCATGCTGGCCCGGGGCGAGCTGCATACCATCGGCGCTACTACCCTGGACGAATACCGCAAGCATGTGGAAAAAGATGCGGCCCTGGAAAGGCGTTTTCAGCCGGTAGTGGTCAATCCGCCCTCTGTGGAAGATACCATCTCCATTTTGCGCGGCCTGAAAGAACGCTATGAAGTACACCATGGGGTGCGCATCCAGGACGGGGCCATCGTGGCTGCAGCAACTTTGTCCGACCGTTATATTTCCGACCGTTTTCTGCCCGACAAGGCCATTGACCTGATGGATGAAGCGGCGGCCAGGCTGCGGACGGAAATTGACAGCATGCCGACTGCCCTTGATGAAATCACCAGGCGTATCATGCAGTTGGAAATCGAGGAAGCGGCCTTAAGCAAAGAAAAAGACCCGGCTTCCGAGGAGCGCCTGAAAAAGATTAAAGAGCAACTGGCCGGCCTGGGCACTGAGGCTGATGCCATGAAGGCCCAGTGGCAGGTAGAAAAACAAGCCATTTCCCGGGTGCGCCAGTTAAAGAAAGAAATAGAAGAAACCCGCCAGGAAATGGAGCGGGCCGAGCGGGAATACGACTTAAACCGCCTGGCCGAATTGAAGTACAGCCGTTTGGACAGCCTGGAGCGCCGTCTCAAAGCTGAAGAAGAACTTCTGGCCGGAAAACAAAAACACGGGATGTTGCTGAAAGAAGAAGTGGATGAAGAGGATATTGCCCGGGTAGTCAGCCGTTGGACCGGAATCCCGGTCAGCAAGCTGATGGAAGGGGAAAAAGAAAAACTAATCCATCTGGATGACGAACTGCACAAGCGGGTAATCGGCCAGGACGAAGCGGTGCAAGCAGTGGCAGATGCCGTGCTGCGCGCCCGGGCGGGTATCAAAGACCCCAACCGCCCCATAGGCAGTTTTATTTTTCTGGGCCCAACCGGTGTGGGTAAAACTGAATTGGCCCGGGCCTTGGCCCAGGCTCTCTTCGACGATGAGCGCAATATCGTGCGCCTGGATATGTCCGAGTACATGGAAAAGCACACGGTGGCCCGTTTGATTGGCGCACCTCCCGGTTATGTAGGCTACGAGGAAGGCGGCCAACTTACCGAAGCAGTACGGCGCAAGCCCTACTCGGTAATTTTGCTCGATGAAATCGAAAAAGCCCACCACGACGTATTTAACGTGCTGCTGCAGTTGCTTGACGATGGCCGGCTTACTGACGGCCAGGGGCGTACGGTGAATTTCCGCAACACTGTGGTAATCATGACCTCCAACCTGGGCAGCCAGGAAATCCTGGCCTACCAGGAGCATGGCGGGGACTTTGGGCAAATGGAGAAAAGTGTGCTGGGTATTCTGCGCCAGCAGTTCCGTCCCGAGTTTCTCAACCGGGTGGACGAAATCGTGGTCTTCCATGCCCTCACCCAGCCGCAAATTAAGCAAATCGCCGATATCCTGTTAAAAGGACTGGCAGTGCGTATTCATAACGGCACCGGAAGCAAGCTGGAGTGGGATGACAGCGCCCTGGACTACCTGGCTGCCAATGGTTATGAGCCGGCCTATGGCGCCCGGCCGTTAAAACGCCTGATCCAGCAGGAAGTGGAAACCCCCTTAAGCCGCCTGATGGTCAGAGGAGAGATCTTGCCCAAAGATACTGTCGTCTTGAGCGCCGGAGAAGACGGGCTGCGGTTTGACAAAGAGGATAACTAAACATTTGAAGCCAAAGGGGTTTCGGAAAACATTAAATCTAGCTAAAAAAGAGTCAAGGGATGGTCCATTGACTCTTTTTTACACTAAATATTCATTTGCAACCCAGTACCGGAATAAAAGCGTTCACTTGCCCAAGGGAGGAAAGGATTTTTGGGGCGGCATATAGAATAATTCCTAACAATTATAAGCCACACGATTATCGAAGGTTATAAGCATGTCACAATGTCCAAGTGCATAAGCCTTTGGCTTGTGGGGAGAGGGGGTAAACAGCATGATAAAGGCCGGGGCTTATCCGCAGCATATTTCCGAAAGCGTATACTTATTAGGGAATCATTATTTTCAAGCTTATCTGGTCCGCGGTGAGAGCTGTGCTTTGGTAGAAGGCGGGGTTACCTGGTCTGTACCGCAGGTAATCCAACAGTTGGAGGAACTGAAAATTGCTGCCGAAGAGTTGCAGTACTTGATTATTCCCCATGCCCATTTTGACCATGTATGCGGTGTTCCGGGGCTAAAAGGGGCTTTTCCCCATCTGCAGGTACTGGCTCCGGGCCTGCCGCTAAAGTACTGGGAAAAGAAAAGGTGGTTGCCGGCTTTTTCAATGAGGACAGAGTATATGAGTCGATTTTGCAGGATTATCAGGGTGGTAAAAGCCGGGAGGAAATCAGCCGGAGACTGTTCCGGAGGTTCTACCGGGGAGGAATGGCCAACTATTCGGTGGGTAACATCATGGTTTGTACGGATTTATTGGTGCGCAGGACCCTGGAGAATGTGGGAGAGTGAAAATGGGTAGGAACGCCGGGGTCAAGCTGGAAATGCCTGTTTTCGGAAAGGTGGTTAGGGGAGAATCGAAAAGATGAACAACACCGAAACCAATTTTGCCAGGAAAGCAACAACGGAATTTAAACATCTGTTTATTAGAACACGTTGGTTTTTCCCGCTTACCGTACTTGTGATTCTGGTGACCGCTACTTTTATGGCTGTTCTATATGCTGCCCTGGCGAGGAGTTCAGTCCGGATGGCTCAAATGGGGGCTGTATTTACTGGACTATCGGCCGTGCCCCTGATTGCCCTTTTGTCCTGGAAGTTTATTAAAGTGCGCAAGACGGAAAAGGCTACAAGGTTCGCCTACAAAGAGCTGGATCAAATCTTTGACACTGCGGGCGATGGGATGCGGGTGGTTGACAAACACTTTAATGTGGTCCGGATTAACCATCCCTTTTCGCTTTTCGCAGGTATAAGTAAAGAGGAAGCAGTGGGAAAAAAGTGCTATGAGGCATTTTACGGCTCCAATTGCCACACCTCGGAATGTCCGTTAACAAGGATTCTGGATGGGGAAGAATATTACGTGAGTGATGCGGAAAAAAGGCGCTGTGACGGGACCATAGTTTCTTGCATTGTTACGGCGACTCCCTTTCGGGCACCCGACGGTGAAATAATCGGAATTGTTGAAGATTTCAAGGATATCACAGAGCGCAAGCAAGCGGAAGAAGCGCTTCGGGAGCAAAAAGAGTTTGCGGAGAACATGGTCCGGAGCTCCTCAATCCCCACCTTTGTCCTGGATGCTCATCATAATGTGATCATCTGGAACAGGGCCTGTGAAGAACTGACAGGTATGAAAGCATCGGAAATGGTTGGCACCGGGAATCATTGGCAGGCTTTTTACGATCAGGCGAGGCCTTGCCTTGCGGATATCGTTATTGACAGGAATTATGATGATTTACCCAAATTATTCAGTTTATCCTCTAAATCCGAAATTTTATCCGAAGGATTACACGGTGAAAGTTGGTTTATCAAATCAGGCGGCAGAAAAAGGTATGTGGTTGTCGACGCTGCCCCCGTTTACAACAGAAAGGGTGAGCTGGTTGCGGCAATTGAAACCTTACAGGACATTACCGGGCGTAAATTAGCGGAGGAAGTACTTGAGGAACATAACCGCCGAATCAGGAATGAGCTTGAATTGGCTCACAGCATTCAAGCCAGCCTGTTGCCTATCAACTTGCCCCGGGTTGCCGGAGTTACCCTGGCAGCCAGCGCCGTGGCGGCTAATGAAGTCGGTGGAGATTATTGCGATTTGTTTGTGACTAAACATAACAAACTGGGAATTGCAATCGGCGACGTCATGGGAAAAGGCATTCCGGCGGCCTTGTTTGTGGCTATGACTTACGCCTACGTCAGGAATTTCGCCTCCGAAACGGACAGCCCAAGCGCTTTGGTAAACAGGGTTAACCGGGTTTTATTTCCACAACTGGAGACCACTCAGCAGTTCATTACTTTTTTCTATGGAATTTACGATCCTGCAAGCAGGCAACTGGTCTATGCCAATGCCGGACACAACCCACCACTGGTGTACCGCGCCGCTACCGGGGAAACTGAAACTTTAAAGGTCAGAAGTTTTTTTATGGGTGGCCGTGAGGATGCTTCCTACAAGGAGGGCAGAATTGTCCTGGAACCGGGTGATGTTGTATTGTTTTATACCGATGGCCTCAAGGAAGGAAAAAACCCGGAAAAAGAGTTGTTTGGACTGGGCCGGATCACACGTTTGCTCAAAGAAAACTATATGAATGACCCAGCCAGTATTCAGGAGATCATCTTTTCCGAATTTAAAGAGTTTTTGGCAGGGGAGCCTCCCTATGATGATGTCACAATGATTGTCTTAAAAATTGAGCATCATTAATGTGCAAACTCTGTTTGGGCCCTTGTCGAAATATGTTGATTTAGTTGACATTACTGGTAAGAGTTTGCTATACTTGTAATGGAAAAAAAACTCCTTGAAATTAGTCCGGTGAGGCTAGTAAGGGTTTTAGATTTTGCTCTGTTTTTGGGTAAACTATGCCTGCTTGCTAGCGTGTGCGCAAGTAGGCTTTTTATTTGCGGGTAAAAGGAGGTCGGCGGATGAAACTCCAGGAAAAAACCCAACTGATGGATGATGTGGGGATAAAGCGGGCTTTGACCCGGATTGCCCACGAGATTGTGGAGAAGAACAAGGGGGTAGCCAATCTGGCCGTAATTGGAATCAGGCGCCGGGGGGTGCCCTTGGCAGAAAGATTGGCCGGGCTGATCAGTGAGTTTGAGGGTGTCAGGATTCCGGCAGGCTTTTTGGATATTACCCTTTACCGGGATGACCTGACTACCCTGGCCAACCAGCCGGTTGTCCACAAGACTGAGGTACCCTTTAGTGTGGACGGCAAAAAGATTGTCCTGGTGGATGATGTGCTCTATACCGGGAGGACTGTGCGTGCGGCCCTGGATGCCTTGATTGACCTGGGCAGGCCCCAGTTTATTCAACTGGCGGTACTGGTGGACAGGGGTCACCGGGAATTACCCATCAGGGCAGACTTTGTGGGGAAAAATGTACCTACGTCGCGAAAAGAAGTAGTTTCAGTTAAATTAAATGAAGTTGACGGAGAGGACAAGGTGGTACTGGAGGAATTTGTCGAATAATCTTGCTTGAATTACTCCGGACGCAAATAGTATTATTTCGGTCGTAATTAAATGCCTGAAAGGACTTAACTTAATGGAGGGATGCATCTATGGAAAAAAGATATGACATCCATGAAAAGCCCCCGGTTGTACAAGCCTTGTTATTAGCGCTTCAGCACGTTTTTGCCATGTTTGGGGCTACGGTGCTGGTACCGATACTGACCGGCCTTGATCCTTCGGTAGCGCTGCTGACTTCCGGAATTGGGACCCTGATTTTTCACCTGATGACCAAGGGCATGGTCCCGGCTTATTTGGGCTCATCCTTTGCCTATATAGCGGGGATTGCCTCCATGGTTAAAGATAATCCCGCCGGGCCAAATGTGCCAATGGCTATGGGTGCCGCTTTTGTGGTCGGCCTGGTCTACATAGTGGTTTTCCTGCTGGTGCGGGCCTTTGGTTCTGAGATTATTACCAGGTATGTACCCAGCGTTGTAGTTGGCCCGGTGGTAATGATTATCGGCTTAAGCCTGGCCGGGGTTGCCCTCGGACCTAATATGGCCGGGACGGACTGGCCTACCGCTATCTTTACCCTGGTGGCCACCATTTTAATCAGTGTGTTTGCCCGGGGTTTCTTTAAGGTAATTCCTATTCTCCTGGGGATTGGCGCCGGATATGTGTTTGCCATCTTCCGGGGTTTGGTGGATTTCAGCAAGATAGGCGCCGGGCCGGTTTTGAATACACCGCACCTGGTGCTTCCTGAGTTTCAGCTTGGAGCAATTTTGCTCCTGGCTCCTTTGGCCCTGGTTACCATTATTGAAGACCTGGGACATATTTTTGTAATCGGGAATGTAACGGAGCGGGATTTAATTAAGAATCCCGGCTTTGACCGGGTACTGCTGGGCAATGGCTTGGCCACAGCCGTAGCGGCCTTTTTCGGGGGGCCGCCCAGCACAACATACGGGGAAAACATTGGGGTGGTGGCTGTGACCAGGGTTTACAGTGCAATGGTTATCCAACTGGCAGCCGTGGTGGCAATATTCTTGAGTTTTGTCGGGCCCGTAAGAGATGTGATTTCCTCCATTCCCGCCGCAGTTATGGGTGGCGTGGTGATTCTGCTGTTTGGGATGATTGCCGCCGCGGGGATTCGGACCATGATTGAGGCCAGAACCGACTTATCCAGCACCCGGAATTTGATTATAGTTTCGATAATTTTGGTTGTGGGGATTGGGTATCCTAACCATGGCGTGGGGTATGCTACCATTGCCGGGATTTTGTTAAATCTGATTTTACCCCAGGAAAAGCAAGAAGAGCCTGCCGTGACTACACTGGAGATGGATTCCGTTGAAGAGAGTAAACGGGTAGGCTGAGTATATTAGCAGTTTTCGGTTACCGTTCTTTAAGTTTAGTCCGGAGAGGCTGACAAGGCGGCAGGAAGCTTTAGGGGATTATTCTGCCTCCTTGTCATGAGTTGATGACAGGAGGCATTTTTTGTAAGGAGGAGGGAATGAGATGGGCCTTAAAAGCAAAGATTTGCTAGGGCTAAGGGATATCACCAGGGAAGAAATCGAACTCATTCTGGATACTGCAGTTCCCATGAAAGATATCATTCTGCGGAAAATCAAAAAGGTGCCTACCCTACGGGGAAAGGCTGTGGTTAACCTGTTTTACGAAAACAGTACCCGGACCCGGACGTCTTTTGAGCTGGCCGGAAAATATCTCAGCGCTGACACCATCAATATTGCTGCTTCCTCCAGCAGTGTGGCCAAGGGGGAAACTTTGAAGGATACGGCCAAGACCATTGAGGTGATGGGGGCAGATGTAATTATCCTGCGGCACGGCGCTTCGGGGTCACCCCACTTGTTGGCCAGGCATGTCAAAGCCTCGGTAATTAATGCCGGGGACGGGACCCATGAGCATCCTACTCAGGCCCTTTTAGATATGTACACCATTAGGGAGAAACTGGGCAGGCTGGAGGGGCTTAAAGTGGCTATCCTAGGGGATGTGCTGCACAGCAGGGTGGCCCGCTCCAATATTTGGGGCCTCACCAAAATGGGTGCGGAAGTCCGGGTGGTTGGCCCGTCAACGCTATTACCTCCCGAAATCGAAAAGCTGGGGGTTCAGGCTTATACCAGAGTTGAGGAAGCCCTGGAAGGTGTGGATGTAATCAATGTCCTGCGGATTCAGTTGGAGCGGCAGCAAAAGGGGCTGTTTCCCACAGTAAGGGAATATGCCCGTATCTTCGGCCTCAACGCCGGGCGGCTTAAATATGCCAAACCTGATGCCCTGGTGCTGCACCCGGGGCCGATGAACCGGGGTGTGGAGATTTCCCCGGATGTGGCCGACGGCATACAGTCAGTAATCACGGAACAAGTTACCAACGGGGTTGCGGTGCGGATGGCCCTGTTGTATTTGCTCACAGGAGGAGGCGCTGCAGAAGATGCCCGGTAGTTTACTGATTAAAGGTGGAAGAATAATTGACCCGGCGGGCGGCCTGGATATGGCCGGAGACATCCTGGTGGAGGACGGAAAAATCGTCCGGGTGGCCAAGGAAATTAAGCCGGAAAACTCCATGGAAGTTATCCATGCTGCCGGGAAGCTGGTCGTACCCGGACTGATCGATATGCATGTCCATCTCCGGGAACCGGGTCTGGAGGCCAAAGAGACCATTGCCACGGGTACCCGGGCGGCGGCCCGGGGAGGGTTTACCAGTGTGGCCTGTATGCCGAATACCAAGCCGGTGGTAGATAACCAGGCTGTTGTGGAATTCATTAAGGCCAGGGCAGCCCAGACCGGAGTAGTCAATGTATTCCCCATCGGAAATATCACCAAAGGCTCTGAGGGCAAGGAACTGGCCGAAATCGGGGATATGAAAGGGGCCGGGATAGTTGCCCTTTCCGATGACGGCAGGCCGGTGCCTAACGCGGAAGTAATGCGCCTGGCCATGCAATATGCCAGGATGTTTGATCTGACTATTATCTCCCACTGCGAAGACCCCGACCTGGCGGCAGAGGGAGTTATGCATGAGGGATACTGGTCCACGGTGCTGGGTTTGAAAGGAATACCTTCAGCAGCGGAAGAAGTCATGGTAGCCAGGGATATCATCCTTGCCGAGTTGACCGGATGCCCGGTGCACATTGCCCATGTGAGCACAGCAGGATCAGTACGGATTATCAGGGAGGCCAAAGCCAGGGGAGTGCAGGTTACCGCCGAAGCTGCACCTCATCACTTTACGCTCACCCACGAGGCAGTGCAGGGCTATAACACCAATACCAAAGTAAACCCTCCATTGCGCACTGCTGAGGATGTAGAGGCAGTCAAAGAAGG
>JAJZTU010000018.1 GCA_021848765.1 Bacillota bacterium | reverse complement strand
CGCATCCCGCCACCGACAGGCGTGGTCAGCGGTCCCTTGATGGCTACTATGTATTCGCGGATAGCCTTGAGGGTGTCGGCCGGCAGCCACTCGCCAAATTTATTGAAGGCCTTTTCCCCGGCATAGACTTCATACCAGGCTATTTTCCTGACGCCCCCATAAGCCTTTTCCACAGATGCATCCAATACCCTGGAAGCGGCAGCCCAGATGTCCGGCCCTGTCCCGTCTCCTTCGATGAAGGGAATTACCGGGTTGTTAGGAACCTGCAGCTTGCCGTTTTGAATTGTAATCTTCTCGCCCCACGCAGGCAGTTGGAATTTCTCTGACAATTTCTTTCTCCTCCTCATGTTTCCTGGTAATTAGATTATTTTACGGGCTAGTTTGTCCCATTCCATTTTAACCTAAGGTGTACAAGGTTTGTCAAATTTTTTAAGGCTAATTCACGTAAAGGAGGCGAAAAAATTTTTATCCGCCTCCTTTCGCAATTGTTACCCTTAATTTAATAGCTCCTCCAGACGGGCCTGGGTAGGGAAAGAAATTTCCTGTAAATTACCCAAAACGAAGCCGTGCATAAAGGGAGGCATGGAGTGGTGGCCCTCATGGTGAGGCTGCAGTGCCGTTAAGTAGCTTTCCACTACCGGCGGGACTCTATTTTGCTCAACTAACAACAGCGGGGTATGCTTCCCCAGATGCCCCAGGATGGCCCCCACAACGGCAGTCTGCCATGGCTGACCGGTGGCAAAGGTAAAGGCATCACCTTTTCCGGGTTGGTTCCTGGCCCAGCCAAAGTCATTAACCGGACTCTTATAGCGGCTGAAGTTCACCGCTACTTCCGCAGGATTGGCGCCACTAATCCTGTCTACAAATCCTCCTGTCAGGCTCTGAATTTCCCTCACCACTTCCGGGCCGGGGATCTGTTCTGTACCCACCACATAGACATTGGGATTGCCCGCTTCCCGGATATACTCTCTGGTAGCAGGATAAAGGGCAGTCCGGGCGGCAAACAGGATGGGAACTCCACTGTGGGCTGCATAGTAAGCAGCAGGCAGAGCACAGGGGTAATATTCCCCTGCTACTACCATCAGGTCCTTCGTCCGTTCGCCGGTTATTTCCACCTGTGCCCGGGCTATTTTAGCTGCAGTATCATAGGGGTCATTGCCCATGATGTGCTTGACCCGGTATCCCATTTGGGCCAACTGCCCACCTATTGCAGGGGACAAGGGACCAACCAGAATTATTTGAAACGGCAGGCCCTTCCCGGGAGGGTTGAGCCGTTGGATTTCTGCGCAAACCTCCGGTGCCAGGTGGTAGGGGTGAGTTAACAGGATCGGGGCATTAAAGGGAAAATGGCTCAATGAAGTAGCTGCCAAAGCATATTGAAACGGTTCCAAGGGAGCCAGGATGACTGCATTCGGCCGCCAGCTTACCATTGGTGTCGGATATACCAGCCGTGATACCTGGACCCCAAGAATGATGGGATTCGGGGCCATAATGCGGGTGGTATCCAGGGTTGCCGGAGAACCCGGGGCGGCAACCGTATCGAAGCAATAGGGAGAATTAGGCATTATGCCACACCTCACTTAATTTTCTGTTGTATAATATGAAAACAGGGAGCCCCCGGTTACGGTTAACTCCCTGTTAAGGTTAACTCCCTGTTAAGGTTAACTCCCTGTTAAGGTTAACTCCCTGTTAAGGTTAACTCCCTGTTAAGGTTAACTCCCTGTTGCACACTTTACCATTGCTTATTCCCCTTCAGACCCTCCTTGCCCGGACCCGCCTTCCTGTTTGCCGCCCTTGGCTTCTTTACCCTTGGCAGCGCTTCCGGCCTGGCTTTTGATTTCCTGAATCTCACCGTCAATTTCAATTTCGATGGTCTTGCCTTCTTTGGTTTTAATCATCAATTTGGTTTTTTTCTGCTGCTCTTTGTCCTTGCCCCCACCCTCAGTTACTTTAACTTTTGGTTTGCTCTCTTGCTGTTCAGCTTTTTTCTTTTCTTTTTCCTTGGCCTTCTTGGCTTCCTTCTTCAGGTCTCCCCAACGTTCCTCCAGTAAATAAGTGTTGTCCATCCTGATCAGCCTTACGGGAATAACCTTAACCGGGACATCACTCTCATCATTTTTCACCCTTTGGTCATAATCGATATGTTGGCCCTGAGCCAGCAGCTTGGCGCCTTTTAGGGCATAATAGGCTATTAAATCCGGGCGGGTGTCCACTTCGGCATCATGCTGCCCGGTGGCTAACGCTACAGATGCATGCTTATCCGCACCCAGGCCGACAGTGGTAATCAAATCAGCCTTGTCTTTATTCTCCTGCAAATACTTTATTACTGCCGCCGTCTGGGGCCCACTCTGGGCTACAATAGCTGCTGCATTAGGATTGGCTTTAAGAGCCTGCAAAACCTCTTCCTCAATAACCTTAGGGTCTATGGTGTCGGAAACAGTAATCTTCTTAATAACCAAAGCGTGACCGGTTCCCAACCCCTGCCGGAAGCCGGCGTAGAGAGCCTGATTAGTCAGGGTATCCTCGGCCCCGGTAAAGAGCAAAACAGTGCCCTTGACCACTTTACCGGCCACAAACTGGCCTTGGACCTCCCCGGCCCGGAGATAATCAGGAGTTACATACCCGTCCAGGGCTACATTTTTCGGGAGCCTTTCGATAGCCAGTACCCGGATTTGTTTCTCCTGGAGCTTACTTACTAACTGCCGCCCCTCCCCGGGGTTCACCATGTGCAGAATAATTACTTTAACCTTTTTCTTTACCAATTCCTCCACCTGAGTGCTCTGAGTAGCAGGATCGTTTTTGGCATCCATCCACGTCAGGTCTACCTTTTCAGTTTTTTTCATTTTTTCCATAGCCTTTTTCAAAGCGGCATATCCGTCGCCCTCCATAGTGGCCATGGCTACGCCAACCTTCACAGGAGGCTCTTCTTTTTTGGGAGCAGGCTTTTTTGCTCCCTTGGGACTACAGCCGGAAAAGGCAACAGAGGCAACCATTACTCCCAACACAAGGACATTCAGGACTTTGCGGCGAAACGGGAAGTTAAGCATGGTTAACCACTCCTGGCAGTTTATTTTTTTTATAGTATTGGATACCCGGGTGGAAATTATGTCGTTAAAAAAGAAACCGGAGGATATCCTCCGGGTCAGTGTTTAAGCCGGTTAAACTATAGGATTGCCGGCCGTACATTCCCTTTCCGCCAAGGCAAGGTACATTTTCCTAATCTGTTTAAAATCCTCCCAAACCGGGCGTTTTTTGCTCTCATCCCTGAGCAGGGCAGCAGGATGGTAGGTAGGCATAATCAAGATCCCGTTTCGCTCTGCCCACCGTCCTCTGATCTTCGTAATCCGCAGGCTGGGGTCCAGAATTCCCTGCACCGCAGTGGACCCCAGGCAGACCATTATTTTAGGCCGGATTAGCTGAATCTGCTTCATCAGCCACGGCATACACGTCCTGGCCTCCTCCAGGGTGGGAACCCGGTTTCCCGGGGGCCGGCATTTGACGATATTCCCGATATAGACCTCTTCCAGGGAAAAACCTGCAGCCTCGATAATCTTATCTAAAAGCTGTCCCGCCTTCCCCACAAAAGGCAGCCCCTGGATATCCTCCTGTTCCCCCGGCCCTTCCCCGACAAACATCAGCCTGGCCTCCGGGTTGCCCCTGCCAAAGACCACCTGCCGGCAGCCCTGTCTGAGCTTGCATTTCCTGCATTGCAGGCAAACCTCCCTGATTTCCGCCAGGGAAGTATATTGTCCCTGCCCTTCCGGATGAGCAGTATCCTTGGCTATTCCCATAGACTGTACACTTCCTCCGTTTCCGGCACCTTTTCCGTCAGATATGAATTCGCCGGTGGGAACCTAAATCCTGCTCACAGGAAAAAAGAAAAAAGCCCCGGTATGACCGGGACCCCCGTAATTACTATTGCGGCTGGATTTTGCTCTTTAGTATTTCCACTGCTTTATTCAGCTGCAAATCCTCCTTGCTGTCCTCCGGCTGCTCAATAACAACATCAGGGTCGATCCCCTTTTTGTGGATGTCATGTCCTTTGGGAGTAAAGTACTTAGCTGTAGTAATTTTCAGGCCGGAATCACTGTCTAATTTAAAAATGGTCTGCACTACCCCTTTACCGTAGGTTTTGGTACCCACCAATGTGCCGGAGCCGGTATCCTTAATAGCCCCGGCCACAATTTCCGAGGCGCTGGCGCTAAAGCCGTTGACCAGGACCACCAGCGGGTAATTGAGCTTATCTCCGTCAGCATCAATGGTTTCCACCGCCCCGAACCGGTCCCGGATGGTTACTATCCGCCCCTTCGGGACAAAGTAATTAGCTACATCACCGGCTGCCTTCAACTCTCCTCCCGGGTTATTGCGCAGGTCTAAGATAATTCCCCGGAATTTTTCCTGCTCCAACTTTTTAATGGTCTCCGCCAACTCAGTTTTGGTATTTTCATTAAACATGCTCAACTGAATATGCGCAATAGGCTCCCCCTTCACCAACTTGCCTTCCACCGAGGGAACAGTGATGATTTCCCGGACAATGTTGAATTCCAGGGGTTTTTTCTCACCCTTTTCTTCCCGGATGACGGTAATCTTCACACGGGTCCCGGCCGGCCCGCGCATTAGTTCCACAGCCTTATCGATGTCCATATTGATGGCATCCTGGTCGTTAATCCTGGCGATTACATCACCGGCCTTAACCCCTGCCCGGAAAGCCGGAGTCCCCTTGATCGGCGCTATTACCGTAATATGCTTATCCTTTACCCCGACATGAATTCCCAGTCCGCCGAAAGAACCCTGCATTTGCACCTGGAGTTCCTGATACCTCTTGGGTTCCAAATACACCGAGTAGGGGTCGTCCAAGGACTCCACAATCCCCTTTATAGCCCCATCCATCAACTGAGTGGTCGTTACCGGCTCAATATAGTTGTTCCTGACCAGCTTAACTACCTTTACCAGAGTCCCAATATGTTGGTAATTGGTAACCAGCACCCCGCTGACTGTGGCGCCGAATAAGAACATCAGGACAACTATGGCTATTAGAACCCTGCGGCGGTCTGACAACACTATCACCTTCCGTTTGTTTTCTCATTGATACCAGTATATGAACTCACTAACATATATACTACATTAATCACTTTCAAAATACAAGGAAAGGAACTGCCGAAAAAAGCAGTTCCTTGTCTAACAGAGCAAACACTTTACAGATACGGCATAGGGTTGACAGGTTCTCCGCCAGTACGGACTTCGAAGTGGAGGTGAGGCCCGGTACTCCGCCCGGTACTACCTACTTCTCCAATAGTATCGCCTTTTTGCACCTCTTTCCCGACATCTACTGATCGTTGGCTTAAGTGGGCGTAAAGGGTGGATACCCCTCCCCCGTGGTCCAGGACAATAACATTGCCATACCCGTTCATCCAGCCTGAGAAAATGACCTGACCGGTCTGAGCCGCTTTGGCCGGGACTCCGGTTGGCGCCGGAATATCAATACCCCGGTGGAACTTCTTGACCCCCAGAATTGGGTGAGTCCGCCAGCCAAAGGGGGAAGAAATCCTCCCATGTCCCGGAACCGGCCACTTCATTACTCCGGAACCCATGGGCTTGGAAGGCTTTGCCTGCCGCAAGCGGATAAGTTCTGCCATTTTACGGCTCTCAGCCTCTTCCAGCTTATCAATTTCTGCTTCAAATCTTTCCAGGTCTTCCCTGGCCTTGGACAACAACCGGGAATGTTCTTGCTTCTGTTCCTCGCTTTCCACTTTGGCTTCCTCTGTGGAAGCCTTAATATCCTCTATCCGGGCCCGTTTGGCCTCCAACTCGGCTTTCTTCCGGCGGATCTCCTCCTGCTTGGCCTCAATCTCCTCTACCAGCTTGGAATCCTGTTCCACAATAGCCTTCATGTACTCGAACCTATCCAGAAAATCAGTAAAACTTTCACTGTCCAGGACTACCTCCAGGTAACTGACTGAACCGTTCTCATAGATATCCTGGACCCGGGAATTAAACATCTGCACCTGTTCCCCCAGGTCCTGGGTGGTCTGGACCAAGTCTTCCTCGGTAACCTTCACCTCGTGGCGCACTTGAGTTAACTGTTTTTTCTGGACATAGATTTTATCGTTCAGGAGGTCAATTTTATTCTTAACCTCATCAATGGCTACAGTAAGTTTATTAGCCTCCACCTTGGTTTCCTGCTTGCGCTTCTCCATGTTTTTCTTCTGAGTACGAATAGCCTTCAGTTCCCGGAGCATCTTCTGCTCCTTCTGCCGGCTGTACTCCTCCCCATAAGCGGGGGCCAGTACACTGACCGCCAAAAAGCTCACCGCCAGCACGGCGGCAACCCCTTTTTTAAAAGCCATGGTTCCAATCCCTCCTGCCATCACCCTTAAGCATGCTCTTGGCTCACTCTCACACGTCCTAGACCTTAAGAAACCTGCGTACCGAAATCATGCTGCCAATAGCTCCCAAGCCCACCCCAATGCCAATAATCAGCTCATAGACCTTCAGAATGATGCTCATGTCCCTTTGCATGGGGACAAAGGGAAAGGATTGCAGCAAAGCCTGATTGAGATTATCGTAAGCAAAGTACAGAACCAGTACAGCTACCAAGGAGCCCAGCAGCCCCAGGATGATCCCCTCCAGGATAAAGGGCCAGCGGATAAACCAGTCGGTAGCCCCCAGGTACTTCATGATATTGATCTCCCGCCGCCGGGCAAAAACGGTCAGCCGGATGGTAGTTGAAATCAGGAATATGGCCGCTAAAGCCAACAGGCCCATGACCACCAGCCCTGTAATCCGCACCCACTTGGTGATAGCGAAAAGCTTCTCCACCACACCCTGTCCGTATTTAACCTTGGCAACTCCCTCAATGGTCCCAAATTTATCTGCCGCAGGCCTCACCTGCTCAGGTTTGTCCACTTTAACCCGGTACTTATCCGGCAGGGGATTGTTCTCCCCCAAAGTATCCAGCACTCCCCGCTTCTGCTCAAAGTTCTTCTTCAGCTCAGCCAGGGCATCATCTTTGGACACGAACCTGGCCTCCCGCACTCCGGGGACCCGCTTAATCTCTTCTCCGATATCAAAAGCCCGCTGGGCATCTACCTTGTCATTAAGAAAAACCGCAATTTCCACTTCCGACTCCACAGTGGCGGCAAAGTAGTCGGTATTCAGCACCACCAGCAGGGATGCCCCCAAAATCATCAAGGCTACCGCGGCCGTAGAAGCGGAAGCCAGCGCCATCCAGCCATTGCGACGCAGGGAAGCAAAGGCTTCCCGGAAGAAGTAGCCGATGGTATTAATTTTCATACCCATATGCTCCTTTCTGTTCATCCCGGACAACCTTGCCGTTTTCCATGGCGATAACCCGTTTCTGCATGGCATCTACAATGTCTTTCGCATGGGTTGCCATAACTACGGTTGTCCCCATTTTGTTGATATCATCAAGGAGCTTCATAATTTCCCAGGAAGTATCAGGGTCTAAGTTTCCGGTGGGCTCATCGGCAATAATCATCATCGGCTTGTTCACGATAGCCCGGGCCAGCCCTACCCGCTGCTGCTCACCCCCGGACAAGGATGACGGCAAATCATCAGCCCGCTGGGACAGCCCCACCATCTCCAAAGCGGCAGGCACTATCTTCTTGATTTCCCGGTTGGAGGTCTCAGCAATCTGCAGGGCAAAGGCTACATTTTCATAAACCGTCTTAGTGGAGAGCAGCCTGAAGTCCTGAAAGACCACCCCGATTTTCCGCCGGAGATAGGGCACTTCTTTATTTTTCATACGCACAAGATTCACGCCGTTAACCATGATATGGCCCCGGCTGGGAGTTTCCTCACGAAACAGCAGCTTGGTAAACGTGGATTTTCCCGCCCCACTGGGACCGACCAGAAAGACAAATTCTCCTTTTTTGATCTGTACATTAACATCTATCAGCGCCTTAACCCCGTTGTCGTAGGTTTTGGAAACGTTAAACATGGCAATCAAAAATTACCCCTCCAATCCGTATATGGAATTCGACAGTATTGTGCAAAATTCCTCTCGCCCCGTGCATTTTTTGCAAAAATCCTTCGGTAATAATTGGGGGGGAGGAAATTCGCTGACCGCGTCGAACAATCTAGAGTGGCTATTTCGGGAAAATAAGTTACAATACCACGATTACGGTTAAACTGGTAATGTGGAATAATCAACTCGGGAGGAATTATTATCATGGGATTATTCACCAAACTCTTTGGTAGCTCAAAACCACGGCAGGACATAGAAGAAATCAACACCTCCGCAGGTACCAAAATGCTTATCGGGCAGCCTGCCAACTACCCTGACGAACTGGTGGGGTTACTGCAAAAGTACTTTGAGAATATCGTAGTCATTAGAGCGGCCTATCTGGCCCAAATCCAAATCCCCGCCGACGGGGAGCCACCGCACATCCTCATTGGCATTCAGTTTGACGGGGACCCCAAAGCAGGCCTGGATGCTATCGCCGGAGAATTGACCGGTTTAGTAAGCCAACTGGAAACTCCCCTGGGCCCTGTTGACTTTAAACCCGTAATTGGCGGCCCTATTGACGATTATCTGATCACCAGGACCAATCCCTGCTATCGCAGGCCATTTAGAGCAATCTAGCAACACGGTTGTTCATAAGTTTTTACAGCGGAACCATTGGACATAGAAGAATAGTTATAACTGTTTGTCTATAAAATGTACTAAGGACAAGTGCTATGCCTATCGAAAAATCCATCCCAATAAGAGGTGAAGCCCATGGAAAAGCCCCACATTGAACTACCGATCGGAGTCTTTGACTCAGGCGTAGGTGGGATCAGCGTCCTGGCAAAAATGCTCAGAGCTCTCCCCAATGAAAAATACATCTATTTCGCCGATTCTAAATACGCACCATATGGTGTGCGCTCACTGGAAGAGGTAAGGGAACTTTCCCTGAACGCTGTGGACTTTCTCTGTAACCAGGGCATCAAAGCCCTGGTGGTGGCTTGCAATACCGCAACCAGTGTTGCCATCAATCACATCAGGGAAAAGCTAAGCATTCCCGTAATCGGTATGGAACCGGCCGTAAAACCGGCCGTAGAACTTGGCAATGAGGGAAAAATAGTGGTAATGGCCACACCCCTGACCTTAAACCAGCACAAGTTTAACCTGCTCCTCCACCGCTTCGGGGAACAGGCCGAAATCATCCCCCTCCCCTGTCCCGGCCTGGTCGAACTAATCGAAAACGGGCATACCTCAGGAGAGGAAATTGAGAAGTATCTCCGTACCCTTTTCGCTGATGCGGATGTAAAGAGCCTCTCCTCCGTAGTGCTGGGGTGTACCCACTATATCTTCGTCAGAGACGAAGTGACCCGGCTGGTGGGGCCGGTTGTGGAAGTTATTGACGGAAACTGTGGTACGGTGAAGCATCTGGAAAGGACCTTAGCCAGGGAAGGGCTGCTGCTGACCGGGTCAGAGCAGCAGGTTCCGGGAGATGCCAATATCCGGTTTTATACTTCAGGGTGTGAAAGCAAAGTTATTCCGTTGTGTAAAAGGCTGCTGCATACCGCGCTTTTTAGCACTGTGTAAGTCTTTGTGTAAGTCTGTGTGTAAGCCTTTGTGTTGGCCTAATGCCTTGTCTACCGGTCGGATACCTGCCCCGGTGAGGCGCTCTTAGCTCCGGACCCGGTAGCTCTAAAGCTCGGTGTGCTAATGGAATTGACCAACCCCGCTGATGGGGCGTCCGTGCCCCCAGCGGGGTTGCCGCCGTCATAAGGGCGGCAAGGTCAATTCCATTGCACACCTTCACCAAGAGCTACCAGGTCCGGAGCCATGAGCGCCTTCACCGGGGCAGGCATCCGACCTGGTATAATCTTATTAGCATTCAAAGGCCTTCTTTGTAGAATCAAGCCTTATAAGAGTTAACAGCCTTCCTAAAAAATAAAGTCCCTTTTCCACCTAAAGGAAAAGAGACTTGTTTCCGTAAACCATATCGTTACCGGGTTAAAACCTTGTCGAAAGCTACCTGACCGGTTTCTTCCCGGTAGCGTGTATTTTCACGCCCGGACCCCGCTTATTTCCTGCCCAGCACCTTCTTTACTGCGGCTGCGATTTCCCCGGCGGTCAGGCCGTACTTCTGCAGGAGATCGTCGGGTGTACCGGATTCCCCGAAAGTATCCTTTACCCCTACCCGCTCCACGGGGACAGGGCAATTTTCCACAACCACCTCAGCCACAGCGCTGCCCAGGCCGCCGATGATGTTGTGCTCTTCAGCGGTCACAATTGCCCCGGTTTCCCTTGCTGCTGTCACAATGGCCTCAGCATCAATAGGCTTGATGGTGTGCATGTTAATGACCCGGACGGAGATGCCTTCTCCGGAGAGGGTTTCGGCGGCCTCCAGGGCCATGCTTACCATAATGCCGGTGGCAATCACCGTCACATCCTTGCCGTCCCGCATAGTTACAGCTTTACCTATAGTAAGCTTATATCCTTCGCCATTCAATACCGGGACCCCGGGCCGTCCCAGGCGGATATACACAGGCCCCTTAAAGTCGACAGCAGCACGCACACAGGCCTCAGTCTCCGGACCGTCAGCCGGGACCAGGACAGTCATATTGGGCACGCTGCGCATTAGGGAAATATCTTCAATAGCCTGGTGGGAAGCTCCGTCCTCCCCTACGGTAAGCCCTGCGTGAGTGGCAGCTATCTTTACGTTCAGTTTGGTATAGGCAATAGAATTGCGAATCTGCTCAAAAGCCCTGCCGGTAGCGAACATGGCAAAAGTACTGGCAAAGGGAATCTTCCCGGCCGCAGCAAGCCCCGCAGCAGTGCCCATCATGTTGGCTTCTGCAATCCCAATATTAAAGAAGCGGTCAGGAAACTCGGCTGCAAAGTCCGAAGTCTTGGTAGACTTGGAAAGGTCGGCATCCAAAACTACAATATCCTTATTTTCAGCCCCTAGTTTCTTCAGGGCTTTTCCGTATGCATCCCTGGTAGCAATTTTACTCATATAGTCCTCCTTGGTTATACCCTTAGCTTAAATTTTGCAGCGGTCAATATCCTCCAGGCACTGGGCAAGCTGCTCCGGTTTAGGGGCATTGCCATGCCAGCCGGCCTGGTTTTCCATAAAGGAAACCCCTTTACCCTTGACGGTTTCCGCAATAATCATGGTAGGTTGGCCCTTCACTTCCCTGGCCCCGGCCAAAGCCCCGGCAATTGCCCGGATATCGTGACCATTCACCACAACCACATTCCAGCCAAAAGCCCGCCATTTATCCGCAACCGGCTCCGGTGACATAACCTCTGTAATCGGCCCGTCAATCTGCAGCCCATTATGGTCCAGAAAACCTACCAGATTGTCCAGTTTATAGTGGGCAGCCAGCATGGCCGCCTCCCAGACCTGTCCTTCCTGGATTTCGCCATCCCCTAATAAAGCATAGACCCGAAAATCCCGCTTATCCAGTTTACCTGCCAGGGCCATACCATTGGCAGCGGAAAGCCCCTGGCCCAAGGAGCCTGTGGACATCTCCACTCCCGGTAGCTTCTTCATGTCCGGGTGGCCCTGGAGCCTGCTGTTAATCTTGCGCAGAGTCATTATCTCCTCGACAGGAAAGAAACCCTTCTCAGCCAGTGCCGCATACAACACCGGCGCCGCATGGCCTTTACACAGCACGAACCGGTCCCGCTCCGGCCAGTCCGGCTGCTGAGGATTTAGCTTCATTTCATGGAAATACAAAGTAGCCACAATCTCTGCCGCCGAAAGCGACCCGCCCGGGTGCCCTGATTTAGCTCCGGTTATCATCTGCACAATATGCTTGCGCATAGCCTTGGCCCGACCGGCGACTTCCTGAACCTTGTCCTCTTGAATCATGGTTTCCATAACTACTCCTCTCTGCATTAGAAAAAACTTGCCTCCTCTTTAACTATAGCCTGACACTATTAAACTCAGTCTGGCTTACGCTAATTTGTGAACCTCTCCCGCCTACGCATAAGCTAAGAGGCGGGAGCTTCAAGAAACATATCGCCGAACTGGCCAGGTCGGATACTCGTTTGAGCCTCCTCATGCACCAGACATGCCCGCCAACTTGTTGACGCTCCCGACAACACCGGAGTTCTGCTTCTCCGGTGGCCTTGGTTCCAGGCATCTACTACTTTCCACCTCAACCGGTAGGCCGTAGATACGTGATCTTATCGATCTCCCAAGCCAAGGCACGGATTTCTCCATACTTGTGTTTGGCCAGGATATTCCTTGCTCCGTGGATGTCCCGGTGCATTGAGTATCCACAAAAGCACTTGTATGTTCTACCGGCTACTTTTTTCTTCCGGCCACAGACAGGGCATGTCTGCGTGGTATAGCTCTCGTCTATTTTAGTTAGCTCTATTCCCAAGGCCGCTAATTTGTACGAAAGCATCATGATCAGCAGGCCAAACGGCCACTGGCTCAAGCGTTGGTTCTGCCGGCGTGTGCGCCGCTTCTTCTTTGGATTGTCTTTCTTACGTTTGGACGTATTCCGCTGTACACCTTCCACATCGCCGACAACCACAGTTTTTACCTGCTGCTCATCTGCCCAGGCTGCAAATTTACGACTCATTTTTTGAAGAATATCCTGTTGCTGCCTGTCCGTCTTGCTGCTAATCTTATTTATCGCCCGCTGTAACTTTTTCCACCGGCGGCTGCTCTTTTTGCAGCGGGATTGCTTCTTGCGCAGCTTGGCATGTTTCTTGTTCCGCAGGCGTTTTATGCTCCGCAACTTCCTCGATGTGACAATCAGGGCTTGTCCGGTGTCTGCAACTGCAGCAATACCGTGAATCTCGCCCATGTCGATGGCAGCTATGCCCGTATGAGAATTTGCCGTGGGGCTTATCCCATCTTCATAGCTGATTGCCAGCATCAGCTGACCGTCCCAGATAAGCTCAATCTCCTTAACTTTCCCTTGCGGGATATGAGAGGCATGCACAATGACCGGCTTTTCCCGTTTTCCCTGATGTATCCCCATGGAGAGTTGAATTTTTCCATCAGGGTGGATGGCAAAGCCGTCTTTCTTCCAGCGCGTGGGGTAATGGCGTTTCGTCTTATACGGGTAACGGATATGCTCATACCCCGCCTGCTTCGCCTTCCAGGCATTTTTCCTTGCTTCCAGATAGCGTTCTTGTATCGATTGGATACTCTGGCTATGCAGGTGGTACTGGCCTTTGGTCAAAGTCTGTAAGTCCATTTTGCCAATCCACTTACCTGTTTGTTTGTGGTGCTCTTTGGCGTGACTCAGGCAATCGTTCCATACCCTGGCGGATTCACGATTACAGGCGAACAACCGGTCAAGGTCCGTTTTAGACGTTCGAAAAGATGTCTTGATTACGCAGTACAATCTATTTCACCACCTTTTCATTTATTTTATCGCCTCTATCATACCAGTTATTGGCAACAAGAACAAGTGTTTTGTTTTGGTTAAAAGAATTTTTTGTACAAGCGGGAAGCGGCATTCACCCCCACTTTTAGAAGTAGGGGTCTTCTGCCAAGCAATGATAAACCAGGCTTACGCTCATATAAAAACCCGGCTTATGCCCATTTCTTAAAGCCTTCCCCCAGTACCTCATGCACATCGGCCACAATTAAAAAGGCGCCGGGATCGACTTCATAGACAACTTCCTTCAGCAGGCTCACTTCCGACTGGCTAACCACAGCCACCAGTATTTCCCGCTGCTTCCCCGTATAAAGCCCTGTACCCTTGAGAGCGGTAGCCCCCCGGTTCAGGCGCTCCAGAATACCCCTGGCAATCTCTTCACTGCAGTCAGAGATAATCAGGGCGGCCCTGACCACCGCTAACCCTTCTTGGACCACATCGATTACCCTGGCGGTAACAAACACTGTAATTAGGGCATAGAGGGCAGACTCAATTCCAAAAACCACCCCTGCCCCGGTAATTATCAAACCGTCCAAAAGGAGAAGAATCTGACCTAAAGGAAATCCGGTAAATTTATGTAATAAAGCAGCAAGCTCATCCGTTCCCCCTGTGCTGCCCCTGCTCCTGAACACAATCCCAATGCCTACCCCTACCAAGACCCCGCCATAGAGGGAGGCCAAGAGGTCATTGTCGGTCACTTTAGGCAACAAGGGGGTAAAACTATCGATGAACAGCGGCAGGCTTAAGGCTCCCAACAGAGTGCGAATGCCAAAACCCAAACCCAAATGCCTTACACTGGCTAAAAACAGGGGTATCTCCATGGCCAGCATAGTCAACCCCACCGGAAGATGGACCACATAGTGAATAATGGTGGCGATTCCACTCACTCCGCCAGCGGCAATTCTATTGGGAATCAGGAATAAAACCAGTCCCAGTGCAGTAAGCGCCGAGCCAGCCAGGATACCCAGACTTTCCCATAAGAACTTTAGCGGTTTTGGTTTCTGAACCTGTTTAGCCAAGGAAGGTCGCACCTCTCCACGAGATTATTCCCCCGAAGATTAGCATTTCCCTGGGAGGCGGCATCTCATTCTTCATTAAAATGTATAGTCAAGCGGGCTGGCTGAGTTTCTCCATGTGGTCATGGATATTTTCTCAAACGTGCCTTTATAGCCCCGCCTGCGCAGCGTTTTGTGCAGTGCCTTCCATATTTTCCACTCTTTCATCTTCTTCATCCGTAACCTTCGCCTTATCCATCCCATAAGCTTCCCAAAGTGTACTTGGCAATTGGCCACCCTAAAATAGTTGGCCCATCCTCGCAGTATGGTATTTAGCCGCCGCACCATTTCTTCCACATTCATTCCGTGGTTCCTGGGAGTCATTTTCCGTATAGTTTCTTTGATAGCTTTTAGCTTCTTGGGACTAATGCTTATATGCTTGGCGTATATTACGAAGCCCAGGTAGGCTACTCCCTTGCGGTTGTCCGTGAGGTGTGTCTTTTCTTTGTTGACCACTAACTTTAGGTTTCTTTCCAGGAAGCTTGTCGCTATTTGCTGGTATTGCTTTGCTTCTTGATATGTTCGGGCAAACAGCAGAATATCATCCGCATAGCGCACTATGCGGATGTTCAGGCGCTTCATTTCCTGGTCGAATCTATCCAGGTAAATGTTGGTCAACAATGGCGAGATGACCCCCCTTGAGGACTTCCCAGGTCTGTCTCCTCCCACACTCCGTCTTTCATTACTCCCGCAGTCAAGAACTTCTTGATTAATTCCAAGATACTGCCATCACTAACTTTACGGTTAACTCCTTCCAGGATTAGCTTATGGTCCAACCGGTCAAAGCATTTGGATAAGTCCATGTCCACCACATGGCATAAGCCATATTTGTTTATGAACATTTCTGCCTTGGCTACTGCCTGATGGCATGAGCGTCCTGGTCTGTATCCGTAGCTTGAGGGGTGGAAATCTGGTTCAAAGATTGGTTGCAGAATGTTGAGAAGGGCTTGCTGGACTATCCGGTCTCTCACTGTGGGTATCCCAAGTGGTCGTTTACGGCCGTCCATTTTCGGTATTTCTACCCTCAGTACCGGGTCTGGTTCATAGATGCCGGTTTTCAGTTGGTGATGAAGATGGTTCAGTTCTGCCTGCAAGTTTATGCCGTACGCTTCCACGGTCACCCCGTCTACTCCGGGAGCCCCATTGTTGGCTTTTACGGCTTTGTATGCTCTTTCCAGGTTTTCCATCCGGTAAACCTTGTCAATTAAGCTATACCATTTCTTCATCACTTCACCTCATTTCGCTATGCTTCCGTGGTTCTCTGCGATTTTGCGCCAGTTTCTTCTTGTGACTTTCCAGGCGTCTCTAGCTCTTTGGCAATCTTACCTTTCCAGACACCGTACTCTGGCTAAGCGGGCGCACCCCCCAGCAGGCTCGTCACCCCCGGTTGGGCCGTTCCCTTTGGCTTTTCCGCCGTAGTTATCTTCTCTTCCCATCGCTTGGTTCCTAAGTTGCATACTTTGATTTACCTTCGTCCCTTCGCAGACACGGTTGCTTTTGGCTAACTGTGCCTCACTGCAACTTGGTGCAGTGTCCTCCCGGTTTTCCCCTCCAGTCTGTTACCAGCTTTCACAGGCCGGGAGTTAATCACTATTACGGACTCATCTGCCACCCCACACCACTTCGTCTCGCCCTTGTGTTTCCACTTGTTTGGGACTACCCTTCCATGAGGGATGGTGCCGGGCTTCTCCGGTTAAGTTCACTAGCCTGAATCTGAACCCATCCGTCCTAACTCCCCGGATTATCCAGCTTTTGGGCTTTCCCACTTGTTGCAGGGTTACCCATCTGGAGAGCCATCCTCGGTTCGCTTGCGCTATGTTCCAGATTCCCCCTTCAGCTTCCTTCAGACCCCACCGTTGGCCAGTGACGCCCTTGCTTACGGGTTATCTTCCCGCTGGTTAGGTGATAGGGTTTCTTTCAACCCATCGGCTCAGTAAACATGCCGGACGAACAACAATCGAAAAGGCCGGAGACTGGCCTTTTCGACTTTTAATTCAACTTAACCTTGTTCCTTGGCGGTCTTCTGCAGGTAGGCCGACACAAACTCATCCAGCTCCCCATCCATGACTGCCTGGACATTACCAATCTCCACATTAGTCCGGTGGTCCTTTACCAGGCTATACGGATGAAACACATAGGACCGGATCTGGCTGCCCCAGGCAATGTCCATCTGCTCACCCCGCACAGCTGCCAGTTCTGCCTCCTGTTCTTTCATCCTGAGGTCCAGAAGTTTGGCCTGGAGAAGCTTCATAGCCTTGGTACGGTTGCTGATCTGGGAGCGCTCATTCTGGCACTGCACTACAATCCCCGTGGGAATATGGGTAATCCGTACAGCCGAATCCGTCTTGTTAACATGCTGCCCCCCTGCTCCGCTGGAACGGTAGGTATCTACCCGAAGTTCAGCAGGGTCAATGTTAATCGCCACATCCTCCTCAACCTCGGGAATCACATCCACAGAAGCAAAGGAAGTATGCCGCCTTCCGGAAGCATCAAAGGGGGAAATTCGCACCAAGCGGTGTACTCCCTTCTCAGCTTTTAAATACCCGTAAGCGTTTTCCCCCACAATCTCCAGGGTCGCACTTTTCACCCCGGCCTCGTCCCCGGGCAACAGGTCCAGCACATCCACCTTCCAACCCCGGTTCTCCGCCCAGCGGGTATACATCCGGTACAGCATCTGCACCCAATCCTGGGATTCTGTCCCCCCGGCGCCGGCATGCAGCGAAACAATAGCATTATTCCGGTCATAGGGCCCACTTAACAGCACGGCCAACTCCAAATTTCCGACCTGCTTCTCCAGGGCCCGCACACTTTTCTTCAGCTCGCCTAAAGCCCAACTGTCCTCTTCTTCGGCAGCCAGCTCCTGGAGGACCATCCCATCTTCCCAGGCCTTCTCCAGGTCGGTGAACTCCTTAACCTTCCCCTGCAGCCCGGTTAGCCTTTGCATAATCTTCTGCGCCTCAGCCGGATCATCCCAAAACCCCGCACCCGAGGTTTCCTGTTCCAGTTTCCCAATCTGTTCCAACTTCCCAGCTATGTCAAAGAGAAACCCTCAATTCGTTTAGTTTGCTTTCTAAAACTTCCAACTGCTTCCTGAGTTCTGATAACAACCTAACCACCTCATACTTTCTAAATACCTATTTGCCCTGGCCGCAGCATTTCTTATACTTCTTTCCGCTGCCGCAGGGGCAGGGGTCATTGCGTCCCGGTTCATTTGCCGCCCGGACCGGCTGCTTGGGGATATCCTCGCCGGCATAAAGGTTTTCGGTCACATGCTGGCGCCTTTCCTCATGCTGTTCGACCATGTTAAGCCTGAACATGTAGCGCACCACATCCTCCTGGATGCTGGCAATCATGTTCTGGAACATCTCAAAACCCTCAAACTTATATTCAACCAAAGGATCTTTCTGTCCATAAGCCCTAAGCCCTATGCCCTGACGCAGTTGGTCCATGGCATCCAGGTGGTCCATCCACTTGTCGTCCACCACCCGGAGCATTACTACCCGCTCCAATTCCCGCATATTGTCAGCCCCAAGGTGGGCCTCCTTGGCGTCATAGAAAGCAAAGGATTTTTCCTCCAGGATGTCCTGAATTTCCTCCACGGTATGTCCCGTCAGGTCTTCCACCTGCAGCGGATGCCCGGGCAGGAAAAGCTGGTCTGCATACTCCAACAGCCCCTGCAAATCCCACTCCTCGGGGTGTACGCCCTTGTTGCAGTAAATTTCCAAAGCGCCCAGGATAATATCCGCAATCATACCCTGGACAGTTTCCTTCATATTCTCCCCGGTGAGCACCTTGCGGCGCTGCTCGTAGATAACTTCCCGCTGCTGGTTCATTACGTCGTCATACTCCAGAACGTGCTTGCGGATATCGAAGTTGCGCGCCTCCACCTTCTTTTGGGCAGACTCAATAGACTTGGTAATCAACCCATGTTCGATGGGGATATCTTCTTCCATTCCCAGTTTATCCATCAAAGAAGCAATGTTATCTGAACCAAACTTACGCATCAGGTCATCTTCCAAAGAAAGGTAAAACCTGGTCGAACCTGGGTCCCCCTGCCGTCCTGCCCGGCCCCGGAGCTGGTTGTCAATCCGGCGGCTCTCATGGCGCTCAGTACCGATAATATGCAGGCCGCCCACGGCCAGCACCTGCTTATGCTCAGCAGCAGTTTGCCCGCTAACCTCTTCGTAAAATTTCAAATAGTGTTCCCGGGCTGCCAATACTTCAGGGTCTTCGGGCGGTACCCGCTCTGCAGCGGCTGCAACAACGTGAAGATCATAGCCCTTAGCCCGGACCTTCTCCTTAGCCAGGAACTCAGGATTACCCCCCAAGAGAATGTCAGTACCCCGTCCAGCCATGTTCGTAGCTATGGTTACCGTACCCAAACGCCCCGCCTGGGCTACAATCTCTGCTTCCTTTTCATGAAACTTGGCATTCAGGACCTGATGAGGTATGCCTTTGCGTTTTAACATAGCGCTCAACTGCTCTGATTTTTCAATGGAAATTGTACCCACCAGCACAGGCTGGCCCTGGGCATGCCGCTCAGCCACCTCTTCAACCACTGCCCGGTATTTGGCCTGCTCGTTTTTGTAAACTACATCAGGCAGGTCCTGGCGCTGGTTCTCTTTATTGGTCGGAATAACCACTACATCCAGTTTGTAAATCTTCCGGAATTCGTGTTCCTCGGTTTCGGCCGTACCGGTCATTCCGGACAGCTTGTCATACATCCGGAAATAGTTCTGGAAGGTGATTGTAGCGAGGGTCTGGGACTCCCGCTCAATTTTAACTCCTTCTTTGGCCTCAATAGCCTGGTGTAATCCTTCACTGTACCGGCGGCCAATCATCAAGCGGCCGGTAAACTCATCGACAATGATAACTTCCCCATCCTTAACCACATAATCCCTGTCCCGCTTCATCAGGGCATGAGCTTTCAAGGCCTGGTTCAAATGGTGGGTAAGCTCCATATGGTCACCTTCATAGAGGTTTTCCACACCCAGCAGGTCCTCCACCTTGGCCACCCCTTGTTCGGTCAGCACAACAGTGTGGGCCTTCTCATCGACAGTATAATCCTGTTCTTTTTTCAGCTTAGGTACCAGTTTGGCGAAAACATAATATAAATCAGTGGCCTTATCCCCATGTCCGGAAATAATCAGCGGGGTCCGGGCCTCATCCACCAGAATGGAGTCCACCTCGTCCACAATGGCATAATTGAGTTCCCGCTGCACCATCTGCTCGGCATGCATCACCATATTATCCCTCAGGTAATCAAAACCAAATTCATTATTGGTGCCATAGGTAATATCAGCAGCATAGGCGTCCCTGCGCTCATCATAATCCAGGCCGTGCACAATCAGACCCACGGACAGGCCTAAAAAGCGGTGAATTTTCCCCATCCACTCACTATCCCGGCGAGCAAGATAGTCGTTAACAGTTACCACATGGACCCCATTTCCGGTCAAAGCATTAAGATAGGCAGGCAGGGTAGCTACCAGAGTTTTACCTTCACCGGTACGCATTTCGGCAATCCTGCCCTGGTGGAGGACAATACCCCCGATTAACTGGACATCAAAATGACGCATTCCCAAGGTACGCTTAGAGGCCTCCCGAACAACGGCAAAAGCTTCGGGCAGCAACTCATCCAAGGTTTCTCCCTGTTCCAGCCTGGATTTAAACTCAGCAGTTTTGCCGCGGAGTCCGGCATCGGACAGCCGCTCCAGATCCGGTTCCAGGTTATTAATATCCTCAACTATACGACTGAGCTTCTTAATTTCTCTGGCATTATCATCCAGAAGGCTTTTTAAGAATTTTAACACTCTCCATCCACCTTTCAACTGAAAAGGCACAGTCAGGCAAAGCAAAATCCAGCCACTGGCCCCATAAAAATTATTTTACCACTCCTGCCTCTTAGTTTCAAGGATAGTAAGCTCAGACCGGCCTGGTTGGTTTTTGCATACCTTGAAAGATCAGCCAACCGGCGCCGGCAGCTAATAACACATCCCCAATGCTGTTAAGTTCCCTGAAAGGCCAAGGCAGATAAATAATGTCTGCCAGGAAATACAAAACACTGTCCTCCCGGAGCAATCTGTGGGTCCCGTTAAATCCCTGCAGCAAAGACAATCTGACCTCCTCCGGCAGAAATCCCGGGTGGACAGGCATGTATCCCTCATTAGCTATTATTACCAAAAAGTTCAGGAAGGTTCCGCCGCCAATCCACCACATCCCCGGCAAAGCCCGGTTTAGGTATATCCACCAGAAAAGGAAAAAGTAACTGGCGCTGTGAATGATTCCCCACCAGTCTTGCAGCCAGCTGTATTGACGGGCAGCCAGAAAGTCCAAAAGAAACTGGATACCAAAGGCTAAAACCGGGAGGTATATAGCCCTCACCGGCAGTTGTCCCAAAGCGCGGATATCTTTTTTGGTTAACAAGCCAATAATAAGTCCCAAGGCTACTGCACTGACCAACATTTTCTCCCCTCCAAAAAAACAATAAACCCAATCCGCATACCACCCACCGGTCGTACTCAGGATACGGGCATCATTAAGCATCCTTAATTCTATCCCTCTATGTCCAACTATCCCTCCACTGCCAGTTCACTGGCCCGTTGGACTTCCGGTTTGCTCTCAGAGTTGGCTACAAAGGCTTGAACTACAACAGGATCTAACTGCCGGCCTACCACTCTTTTCAGCTCATTTATGGCTACATCCCGGGCCAATCCCTTCCGGTATACCCGGTCCGAAGTCATCGCATCAAAGGTATCAGCTACGGCAATAATCCTGGCCCCCAACGGGATTTCTTCACCCTTGAGCCCATCAGGGTAACCTGCCCCATCGAATCTTTCATGATGGTGACGCACGCTTAGGTATGCATCACCGAGCCGCTCTACCTCTTTAACAATATTCGCCCCGATAATCGCATGTTCTTTAACCCGGGCATATTCTTCATTAGTAAGCTGCCCGTGCTTGTTAAGGATGTGTTCCTCAATCCCAATCTTCCCGATATCGTGAAGCAGGGCCATGTATCTGATTGTCTCCACCTGGTCCTCCGGAAGCTTCAGGGCCCGTGCGATTTCTACAGAATACCCGGCCACTCTCTCAGAATGCCCTCTGGTGTAATTAT